>NZ_JBSGTX010000007.1:0-20751 GCF_053607625.1 Streptomyces sp. NPDC055103 | reverse complement strand
GGCCGAGGGCCTGGAGACCCTGGCGGGACAGGCCACCGGCTACGCCGGAAGCGTCGAACCCCGGCTCCTCGACCTCACCGACCTGGACGCGGCCGAGGCCGCGGCCGCGGGGGCCGACATCCTCGTGAACAACGCCGGACTCCAGCTCGTCCGCCCCATCGAGGACTTCCCGCCGGACGTCTTCCACACCGTGCTCACGGTGATGCTGGAGGCGCCGTTCCGACTCATCCGGGGCGCGCTGCCGCACATGTACGCCCAGGGCTGGGGGCGGATCGTCAACGTCTCCTCCGTGCACGGGCTGCGCGCCTCCGCCTTCAAGTCCGCCTATGTGGCCGCCAAACACGGCCTGGAAGGCCTCTCGAAGACCGCCGCCCTCGAAGGCGCGCCGCACGGCGTCACCTCCAACTGCGTCAACCCCGGCTACGTCCGCACCCCGCTCGTCGAGCGGCAGGTCGCCGACCAGGCCACCGCCCACGGCATCCCCCGGGAACGGGTCCTCGCCGAGGTGCTGCTCAAGGACTCGGTGCTCAAGCGGCTCATCGAACCCGAAGAGGTCGCCGAGGCCGTCCTCTACCTCTGCACCCCGCAGGCCTCGTTCATCACCGGCACCTCGCTCACCCTCGACGGCGGCTGGACCGCCCACTGAGGGACACCCCTGCGGATACCGCGGAGCAGGTTGTCCACAGGGGTGGTGCGACCACACGTTCGGCAGGTATCCCTGTGTCCATGTCCCACGAACACGTCTCCTACCTGGAACTCCTCGCCCGAGGAGCCGCGACGGAGGCCTACGACCGGCCCGTGCTGCTCGCCCGTGCGAGCGGCGCGGGCCCCGAGGCGCTGGCCGAGCTCGAAGAGGCCAAACTGCTCGCCCTGCGCGTCCGGGCCGAGCTGGAGGGACGACGGCGCCGCGAGGCGGAACTGTCCGCGCTCTTCGCGACCGCCCACGACCTCGCGGGACTCCGCGACCTGGACGCCGTGCTGCGCGCGATCGTCCAGCGCGCCCGCTCGCTCCTCGGCACCGAGGTCGCCTATCTCAGCCTCAACGACCAGTCCGCGGGCGACACCTACATGCGGGTCACCGACGGCTCCGTCTCCGCGCGCTTCCAGCAGCTGCGGCTGGGCATGGGAGAGGGGCTCGGCGGGCTGGTCGCCCAGACCGCCCGCCCGTACGTCACGGACGACTACTTCGACGACGCGCGCTTCCAGCACACCCGGACGATCGACACGGCCGTACGGGACGAGGGCCTCGTCGCCATCCTCGGCGTGCCGCTCAGCCTCGGCAGCCAGGTCATCGGCGTCCTCTTCGCCGCCGACCGCAGGGCCAGGGTCTTCGAACGCGAACAGGTCGCGCTGCTCGGCTCCTTCGCCGCGCACGCCGCCGTCGCCATCGACACGGCCAACCTCCTCGCCGAGACGCGCTCGGCCCTAGCCGAACTGGAACGGGCCAACGACATCATCCGCGAGCACAGCGGCGTCATCGAGCGCGCCTCCGAGGTCCACGACCGGCTCTCCGAGCTCGTCCTGCACGGCGGCGGCGTCCACGACGTGGCCGACGCGGTCTCCGAAGTCCTCGGCGGCACCGTCGATTTCGCCGAGGCGGACGCCGGATCGGTCCGCCGCGCGGAGGGCCACGCCGTCCGCGAGGGCGACGACTGGGTGGCGGCCGTCTCCGCCGGCGGCGAGACCCTCGGCGCGCTCGTGCTCCGCGGCCGGCCCGACCTCGACCCCGTCGACCAGCGGACCCTGGAGCGGGCCGCGCTCGTGACCTCCCTGCTGCTGCTCGCCCGCCGCTCGGCGGGCGAGGCCGAGCAGCGGGTACGGGGCGAACTCCTCGACGACCTCCTCGACGCCCCCGACCGCGACCGCCGCCTCCTGCGGGAGCGCGCCGCCCGGCTCCGTACCGACAGCGACGCACCCCACGTCGTGCTCGCCGCGCGCATCGACCGGGCCGACGGCACCGCCGACACCGACGCCGGCAGCCGGGAGAGCGCCGACCGGCGGCGCCTCGGGGCGGCCGCCTCCCACCTCGCCGCCACCCGGCACGGACTCGCCTCCACCCGCGACGGAGGAGCGGTCCTGCTGCTGCCGCTCGGCCCCGGCGAGAGCGCCGCCGACCTGGCCCGCCAGACCGCTCGCCACCTCGGCGGCACCCTGCGCGAGCCGGTCACCGTCGGCGCCTCCGCTCCCGTACGAGCGCCCCTGGACCACCCGGACCAGGTCGCCGTCGCGTACGAGGAGGCCCGCCGCTGCCTCGACGCGCTCCGCCTCCTGCACCGCTCCGGCCAGGGCGCGGCCGCCGAGGACCTGGGCTTCCTCGGCCTGCTCCTCGCCGACAGCCGGGACATCGACGGCTTCGTCGACCGGACCGTGGGCCAGGTCGTCGCGTACGACCGCCGCCGCGGCACGGACCTCGTCCGCACCCTCGACGCCTACTTCGCCAGCGGCATGAGCCCGGCCCGTACCAAGGACGAACTCCACGTCCACGTCAACACGGTGGCCCAGCGCCTGGAACGCGTCGGCCGGCTCCTCGGCCCGGACTGGCAGTCCCCGTCCCGCACACTGGAGATCCAGCTGGCCCTGCGCCTGCACGCGCTCTCGGCCGCGGTCCCGGGGAAGTGACGCGCGAAGAGCCCGGTGTCCCGCTCGGACCGAGCGGGACACCGGGCTCCTCGTCTCCCTCCGTCAGACGTCGGCGCCGACCCGGGGCTTCCGGGGGGTCCGCTCCTCGATCTCGCCGAGGTCGCGGTCGCGGGTCTCCTTGGCACAGGCGATGGCGACGACGGTGAGCAGCGCGGCGGCGATCACGTACAGGGCGATCGGCGTCGAGTCGCCGTAGTCGGCGAGCAGCGCCGTCGCGATCAGCGGCGCCGGGGCACCGGCGGCCACGGAGGCGAACTGCGCGCCGATGGAGGCACCGGAGTAACGCATCCGGGTCGCGAACATCTCGGAGAAGAAGGCGGCCTGCGGTGCGTACATCGCCCCGTGGAGGACCAGGCCGACGGTCACGGCCAGCAGCAGGGAGCCGAAGGTGCCCCGGTCGATCAGCGTGAAGAACGGGAACATCCACGCGCCGACGCCGACCGCGCCGATGAGGTACACCGGCCGGCGGCCGAGCCGGTCGGAGAGCGCGCCCCAGAGCGGGATCACGGCGAAGTGGACGGCGGAGCCGATGAGGACGGCGTTCAGGGCGGTCTGCTTGGAGAGGCCGACCTGGGTGGTCGCGTAGACGAGGATGAACGCGGTGATCACGTAGTACGAGATGTTCTCGGCCATGCGGGCGCCCATCGCGATGAGCACGTCCCGCCAGTGGTGGCGGAGCACCGCGACCAGCGGCATCTTCTCGGCCTGCCCGGCATCGGCCTTGCGCTCGGCGGCGGCGGCGAGCGCGGCCTTGAAGACGGGCGACTCGTCGACGGAGAGCCGGATCCAGAGTCCGACGATCACGAGGACGCCGGAGAGCAGGAACGGAACGCGCCAGCCCCAGGAGGTGAAGGCGGCGTCCGAGAGCAGCGCGGTGAGCGCGGACAGCACACCGGTCGCGAGCAACTGCCCGGCCGGCGCGCCGGTCTGCGGCCACGAGGCCCAGAACCCGCGCCGCTTCGCGTCCCCGTGCTCGGAGACGAGGAGCACGGCCCCGCCCCACTCACCGCCGAGCGCGAACCCCTGCACGAGGCGCAGGACGGTCAGCAGCACCGGAGCGGCGGAGCCGACGGTGGCGTGGGTCGGCAGCAGACCGATGGCGAACGTCGCCCCACCCATCAGGAGCAGGCTCAGCACGAGCAGCTTCTTCCGCCCGAGCCGGTCCCCGTAGTGCCCGAACACCAGCGCCCCGAGCGGCCGGGCGGCGAACCCGACGGCGTACGTGAGGAAGGACAGCAGGGTCCCGACGAGCGGGTCGGACTCGGGGAAGAACAGCTTGTTGAACACGAGCGCCGCGGCGGACCCGTAGAGGAAGAAGTCGTACCACTCGATGGTGGTCCCGATGAGACTGGCGGCGACGATTCTCTTGAGGGAACCGGGCGGGGTCGGGGAGGGTGTTGCGGCGGCCATGTGCACCACTTCCAGGCAAGTGCGGGGACGTTTTCGTGTCGCCACACCGTAGGAAGATGCAGGTCAGGGACGTATGTGGTGGGACACCATAGTTCGGGCGGGCCGTGTGCGCCCGGCCTCCATGGCCTGCTGTTGCGACCCTGCCGAAGTCCCGAGAGGGGCCGGGAGAGGGGCTGTCCGGGTTGCACTGATCGGGCACGTTTTGGTGGCGGGCTGCTGACTCCCGTGCTGGTTTGGTGCTGACTGAAATCCCATGTCAGCACCCCTGCCAACCCCTCCCGTGCTGACTTGGTGCTGACTACGCAGCGTTGAACTCCGACATCTGCGACAGACCGGGCTCCGATGGATGCGCCAAGGGGGGCGTAGGTTGCGACCCCCGTGGGGGCGCTACCGGCCCCGTGGGTCGGACAGCCGTTCACGGAGGCCGCTTGAGTCGTACGATTCCCGAATAGCCGCGCACAACTGGGGAGTGGGGCGCGGGGGATGCGCCGGTGCCCACCTGTGGCGCCGGCCCTTCGGTGGGGGTGCCGTGTATCTGGCCACGCTGACGGCTGAGAACTTCCGTGTCTTCGGCGCCCGGAGATCACCCGAGGAGACGGGAGATGCGCTCGAACTGGAGCTGACGCCCGGTGTAACCGTCCTCCTGGGCGAGAACGACGCGGGCAAGACGGCCGTCGTTGACGCCATTCGACTGTGCCTCCTGACGACAGCTGCGGATTTCTACCGTGTCACCAAGGACGATTTCCACGTTGCGCCAGGCGGGCGCGCGGATTTCTTCACGATCACCTGTCGCTTCAAAGACCTCTCGGAGGAGGAGCAGGGGATCTTCCTCGAGCACCTGACGACCGACGCGAAGGGAACGTCATCCCTGTACATCAGCTTCAGGGCCGAGTTGATGGATTCCTTGCCCCCACATCGCGTTTCGGTCACGACTCGTACGGGTCCGAATGGCGAGGGGCCCACGCTGGACGGCAAGGCGCGGGAGCACTTGAAGGCGACGTACCTTCGCCCGCTTCGTGACGCCGAGGGGGGCGGGCCGGTCGGGGGTCCCGGCTGTCGCAGATCCTCGCCGGATATCCCACGATGAAGGCCGAGGGCACGGACGATTTCGCAGCCGGCGATGACTCGGTCAGCACGCTGGTCGGCATCCCTGCGTCGTGCCGAGCACCACATCCGCTCCAACAGGGCCGGGACGGCTGCCCTGGATGACATCAACGAGGGGTACCTGGAGAAGTTCTCCATCGGAAGCGACGTCCTCCAAGGAGAGATCGGGGTCGCCGGGGACGCCACTCTCTCCCGCGCTCTGGAGCGTCTCGAACTCAGGCTTTCGGCCGGCGAGCCGGAATGGACCGTCGTCGATTTCCTCGGCTCGTCCGACGACCGGGCCAAGCTTGCCCGCCTTCGCCTCCGCGGTGAGGTCGCGGCATCACCGGGACCGGCGGCTCCACGCTGTACTACGGGTTCCCGCGATCACGCCGGACCTGTCCAAACTTCCGGAAGTCACCCCTTCTCGACGCTCTCATGGGTTTGGTCTCGTGCGCCATCACTTCCGTCGAAGTCGTCAAGCAACTCATCGAAGAGGGCGAAGTACATGCCTCGCTGCGTTCAATGCCCCGGGATGTCTGGTCGGTTGACAGACCATCACCTCAGTGTTCAAGATCCGTGCGCCGTACTAGCGGGCTCGAACTCACGTATGTGCGGGCCTGCAGGGCGCGGCACTGCTCCAAGCGTGTCGGAAACCTCCGGCAGGCTCATTCGGCGTGCCGTCTTTCCGTTGTGCGGAGGCTTTTCGCATGCACGGGATCCGGCCCGCCGTACGGAAAGGCATCGAGGTGCGAAGCTCCTACAGGAGGTACGTCTCCTGTCTGGTGGTGTCGGCGGTGGCGGGAACGCTACTGCCGCAGGTCGCGTATGCGGCACCACCCCCCGGGCCGCCCGGTCAGGACGACGGCAAGGGCGTCTTCGAAACGGCTCTGGGCTGGTTCTCGGACGATGAACGGCAGGACGCGAATCCGCCGTCGGACGACAGATCGGAGATACCCAGCCGGGAGAAGCTGCCGGTGGGTAAGGCGGCGGGCAAGCCGAAGCGGGTTGCCGAGCTGACGGGCAAGCGGACGGCGAACGCGCGGTACTGGATGCTGTCCGACGGCCGGGTGCAGGCCGAGGTGTCGGCGGTTCCGACCGGCTACCGGGCGGGGAAGTCGTGGAAGGACATCGACCCGACGGTCGTCCCGTCCGACGCCAAGGGCTTCGCCTTCGCCAACACGACGAACGCGGCGAGCAGTTGGTTCGGCTCGGATGCGGAGCGGTTGCTGCGCTTCCAGGCCGGCGATCACACGGTGACTCTCGGTCTGAAGGGTGCGGGGAAGCTCGCGCCGGTGGCCAAGGGCGACACGGTCATGTACAAGGACGCGGTGTCGGGTGCGGATCTGTCGTACGAGGTCGGTCCGGGCCGGGTGAAGGAGAACATCGTCCTGGACGCGAAGCCGTCCGGTCCCGTCTCCTTCACCTTCACCCTGGACGCGGGCGGTCTGTCGCCGAAGGCGAACAAAGACGGTTCGGTCTCGTTCTTCGGTGAGGGCGCGGATCCGGTTCTGGTGATCCCTGCGGCGTTCATGACGGACGCGAAGAAGGACGCCAGGGCTCCGTACGGTACCGGCTACAGCTCTGCCGTGCAGCAGAAGCTGACGCGGGCCGGTAAGGGCTGGGAGCTGACGGTCACGCCGGACGCGAAGTGGCTGGCCGCCCCTGAGCGGCAGTATCCGGTCACCATCGATCCGACGATCTCGATCGCTCCGACGCCGTCCACGGCGCAGGACGTGATGATCTCGTCGGACGGTCCTGCGACGAATTACAAGGACAACTGGCGTCTGTCGGTCGGTAACACCAGCACGGGCGCTTCGCGTGCGCTGCTGCGGTTCCCCGTGGGCAGTATTCCGGCCGGGACGAAGATCGATTCGGCTGATCTGAAGCTGTACTTCGACCAGTTCCACACCACAGGTGACTCCGAGGTCCAGCTGGAGGCGCACCGCGCCACCAGCGCGTGGAGCGAGGAGACGGCCACGTGGAACAGTGCGAACACGTTCACCGGTGAGCTGTCGGGTACCTCGGTTGTCGTGGACAACGGGGAGGCCGGGCGTACGGCCGCGGTGGGTGCGTGGCCTGCGTCGGGGAACACGGCGTACACGCAGTACGCGGTGAACCAGACGTACATGTACAACAAGGATTCGGTCGCGGGTGACACCTATGCCTGGCAGCCGAGTCTTCCCGAGGACGGTACGTACCAGGTCGAGACGCACTACGTCCCGGCGTCCGACCGTGCCGCGAACGCCCCGTACACCGTCACCTATGACGGTGGGAGCAAGGCGTACACGGTCAACCAGCAGGCCGGTACGGCCGGAGTCTGGAAGACGCTTGGTTCGCATCCTTTCAAGGCCGGCACGCTCGGCAAGGTCGTTCTCGGTGACGGGCCCGTCACGACCGCGACCTCGGTCATTGCGGATGCCGTGCGGTTCACCAAGGGTGGTGTGGTCACCAAGCAGTCCGGTGAGCTCAACGTCTGGCATTCCTTCCCGGTGACCAAGACGGTCCAGCAGTGGGTCGACGGCACCTATGCCAACAACGGTTTCGTCATCAAGGCCGGTGACGAGTCCGCGAACGGTCCCAAGGGCGGGCCCCGTTACGAGGGCAGTGAGTTCGGGTACGGCGGCGAGACCGCCAACTACCCCCGCCTCGTGCTGACCTATGGTCGTCAAGGTGTCGATCTCGCCGCTCCGACCACCATTCATGACACGGGTGCGGAGCTGTCCTGGTCCGCGTACCAGGACAAGGATCCGGTCGTGACCGGTGACGACCTCGTCGAGTACCAGGTCCACCGCTCCATCAGCCAGACCTTCACCCCCTCCGCCGCCACCCTCGTGGCTCCGGTCGCGCCGGGGACGACGGCGTTCACGGACTCCTCGGCGACGCCGACGAAGGGGGATGACCCCGACCCGTTCGGCCGCGCGTACTACTACATGGTCGCGGTCAAGACGAAGGACGGGCAGGTCGTCGCGGCGCCCACGCAGCTCGTCCGCCTGCCGAAGGCCGGCCGTACGACGAAGGTGCTGGACGCGACGCAGGACACCACCCTGTCCTCGGCCCGGACCACGTCGACCCATGACACGATCGACGACGGCGGCCCGAAGAACTGGCTCAGCGTCGGCAACAACTCCGCCACCTACGGCGACACCCGCGCGGTCCTGAAGTTCCCGGCCCTCGGCATCCCCGCCACCGCCCGGGTCCTGGACGCCAAGGTACGCCTGTGGTCCACCCAGACCGCCCAGGACACCACCGGCGCCGTCTACGAGCTCCGACCGCTCAACCGTGACTTCGACGAGGCCACCGCCACCTGGGTCAAGTCCAACGCCACCACCAACTGGACCACGCCGGGCGGCGACTTCGGCGCCGTCGCGGGCGACACCGGCGCGAAGACCAACGACCCCGCCCGCCACGACTGGAGCATCACCTCCCTCGCACAGTCCTGGGTGACCACCCCCGCCTCCCAGCAGGGCGTGCTCCTCAAGATGGCCGACGAGACCGCCTCCCAGGAGCGGACTCTCTTCCTGTCCTCCGAGGGCACCGAGCAGCGCCTGCGTCCGCGCATCGTCGTCACGTACATCGATTCCACCACCGAGTCGACGTACTACGCGCCGCAGACCCCGGCCCGGATGACGCCGAACACCGACTACACGGTCGACTTCACCCTCACCAACACCACCGCCTCCACCTGGAACGCGGCCGATCACGTCCTCACCTACAAGTGGACGCTGCCCGACGGCACCGACGTGACCACCGGCGGCAACCAGGTGCAGACGGCCCTTCCGTCGACCGTCGCCCCCGGTGACAGCGTCGACCTCAAGGCCGTGGTGAAGACCCCGATCAACTCGGACAACGGCAACAAGCGCACCGACTACGTCCTGACCTGGGACGTCTACAACAAGACCACCGGCACCTGGACCTCGGGCACCTCCGGCATCCCCGGTCTCAAGCAGAACGTGGCCGTGGAGGACCCTACCTCCAACCAGCTCGGCCTGGAGAAGTTCTACTCCTACACGGGCAAGAACACCGGTGCCGGCTCGACCGTCATGAACAACCTGGCGTCGGGCAACAGTGTCTGGCAGTACAACGCGTTCACCAACCCAGGCCGTGGTGTCACCACCTTCGCCCGGTTCGCGTACAACAGCCTCGACACTTCCGACACCGTCTCCGGTCACGGATGGTCCTTCCAGGCCTCCGGCCCGATCCGGCTCGGCGCGCCGCTGGACTTCCACCCCAAGCCGAACCCGACCGAGATCCGTCTCCCGGACGGTGACGGTACGACCCACGTCTTCCGCTGGGACGCGACAGCCAACGCGTGGAAGGCCCCGGCGGGCGTCCACTACAAGCTGACGGCCAAGCCCGGCCTGGACTGCACCCCGCTCAAGGACCCGGTCCCGGACGCCTGGACGATGACCCGTCCCGACGGCACCCGGTTCCTGTTCGGCTGCGACGGCTACATGACGTCGGCGGTCGACAGGAACGGCAACACCCAGACGTACACGTACGAGGAACGCAAGTCCAACAACAAGCCGACCAAGTTCCTCACGTACATCACCGACCCGGCCGGCCGTCAGTCGCTGACGGTCGAGTACTACTCCAAGGCCGACAGCTCCAACCCGAAGATCATCGACCACATCAAGTCGATGACCGACATCTCCGGCCGCAAGATCACCTTCGCGTACTCCGACAAGGGACTGCTCACCCAGCTCACCGACGGCGCCGGATCCACCCAGCCGAAGGTCTTCGCCTTCGAGTACGACGCCACCCAGGGCAACAAGAACGTCAAGCTGGTCAAGGCGACCGACCCGCGCGGCAACGCCACCTCCATGGCGTACTACGCGCCGCAGGCCGGCGACGACCCGAAGTACCACTGGTGGACCAAGACGATCACCGACCGTCTCCAGGGCACCACCGGCTTCTCGTACGCGGTGAACACCGGCAACGACAAGTTCACCGACACCGAGGTCACCGACGCCGAGAACCACGCGACAGATCAGGTGACGGACGACTTCGGTCGGCCTGTCCAGGTGACCAACGCCAAGTCCCAGACGAGCAAGCTGGCCTGGGATGCCGACAACAACGTCACGTACCTCGAAGAGGCCAACGGCGCCAAGACCGCGTACTGCTACGACCAGAAGACGGGCTACCCCCTCTGGCAGCGGGACGCCGAGAACAACAAGGCCGGCGTCCCGGCGCCCTCGGAGTGTGCCCCCGGCACCTACCCGGCCAACTCCCAGCAGTACACCTACCAGACACGCCTGGACGGCTACTCCGCCGACCTGTTCACCAAGACCTCACCCGAGGGCCGGAAGTGGCAGTTCGGCTACGACACCTTCGGCAACCTGAAGACGGTCACCGACCCCAAGGGCGTCGCTACCACGACGGCCGGTGACTACACGACGTCGTACGAGTACGACTCCTACGGACAGCTGACCAAGGCCACCGACGCCAACGGCAACCCGACCACCAACAGCGGCTTCGGGCCTAGCGGTTACCCGGAGACGATCACCGACGCACTCGGCCGGCCGACCTCATTCGTCTATGACGTGCGAGGCCAGGTCACCGAGGCCACCGACCCGTTGGGCAAGAAGTCCACACAGACGTACGACGTGTACGGACGCCCGCTCGTCAAGACCGTGCCGAAGGAGCAGCGCGCCGGGGTCTTCCACACCACGCCCGCACCTGTATACGACGCCAATGACAACATCACCACGGCTACCGCGCCCAACGGTGCGGTCTCCACGGCGGTGTACGACTCGGCCGACCAGGTGATCTCGGCCTCGGCGCCCAAGGACACGCCGACCTCGCCAGAGAAGACGTCGACCTACACCTACAACAAGGTGGGGGCCGTCACCTCCGCCACCGAGCCGAAGGGCACACTGACCGCTGCTGATCCGAACGACTACAGGACCAGCAACTTCTACGACGAGATCGACCAGCTGACCTCGGTGGTCAACGCCGCCGGCGACAGGTTGTCGTACGTCTACGACAACGTCGGCAATGTCACCGCTGTCATCGACCCGAAGAAGAACGCGACCGCGGACGCCACCGACTACACGTCCAAGACCGTCTACGACCTCAACCATCGGGCGATCGAGGCCACCGACGCCGCGGGCAAGACCACCAAAACGTCCTACGACAAGGACTCCCTGGTCGTCTCCACGACGGATGCCGAGAACAACACCGCGGTCATCACCAACGACCAGCGCGGCAAGCAGGTCGAGGTCAGGACGCCACACGACGGCACCACCTCGATCACGTACCGAACGACCAAGTTCGAGTACGACCAGGTCGGCAACCGCACGAAGACGGTCACACCGCGTGGTGTGAACACCGCCGCGACGACCGATTTCACCGCGGAGACGACATACGACGCACTGAACCGGCCCAAGAGGCAGATCCAGCCGTACGACCCTGCCGACGCCCGCTACAACGAGCAGGTCTGGACGGAGACGTACTACGACGAAGTGGGTCGGGTCTCGAAGACGTCACTGCCGCCGTCTGAGGGGCAGTCCGTCCGCAACGACACCGTCTTCACGTACTTCGACAACGGTTGGACCAGGTCCTCCACCGATCCCTGGGACATCAGCACCACGTACGACTACAACGAGCTGGGCAAGCAGACCGCCCGCACCTTGACGTCGGCCGGTGGTTCCGCGTCGCGAACCATGGGATGGGCCTACTATCCCGACGGCAAGCTCAAGTCCCGGACGGACGAGGGCGTGCCGGTCGGCACCGGCGTGGTCCTGGTCGACAACTCCGACACCCAGAACACCTCGTCCACCGGCACATGGTCGAAGGGCGACGTCACGGGCCAGCAGGGCTACGACCACCAGGTCCACGCCGCCGGCACTGGCGCGGACTCCTTCACGTGGACCCTCAACATCCCCCAGGACGGCACGTACACCGCGTACGTCAGGGTCCCTCAGGTCACCGGCGCCGCGACCGCTGCGAAGTACACGGTCACGCACTCCATCGGTGTGACGGACAAGATGTTGGATCAGAACGTCACACCTGGCACCTGGGTCAGCCTGGGTTCCTTCGCGTTCACCCAGGGCAACGCGGCCAAGCTCCAGCTGTTCCAGAACGCGGCCGGATCGGTCGTCGCCGACGGAGTCAAACTGGTCCGGAACACGTCGGGTGCCACCGACACGGAGAAGAGGGCCTTCGCGTACGCCTATGACGCCAATGGCAACCTGACGTCGATCGACGACACCTCGTCGGGTGCGGGGATCGACGCGTACACCATCGCCTACACCGGACAGAACCAGGTCCAGAAGGTGACCGAGGCGCTCGCCGGTCAGGAGAAGAAGGCCACCTCCTACACCTACGACGCCAATGGCCAGCCCGAGACCGTCATCCACCCCGACCAGTTCTCCCGGTACACCTACGACCTGCGGGAACTGGTCAAGACGGTGTCGGTCGGCAAGTCCGCCACGGACAGCTCGCCCAAGGTCACCGGCTACACCTACACCGACCGGGGTCAGCGGCTGAGGGAGACGAAGGCGAACGGCAACGTCGTCGACTTCACGTACTACCTGGACGGCGCCGTGAAGGCACAGTCCGAGCAGAAGCCCAACGGCACCCTCGTCCTGTCGCACGCCTACGCCTACGACGCCAACGGCAACAAGGCGCAGGACGTGTCGAAGAAGATGAACGCCGACAACCACGCGGCGTACCTCGAATCGACCACCGCCTACACCTACGATCCGGCAGACAGGCTTGCCAGGTCGGTCAAGACGGGCAGCGGCGCCGGCACCGAGACCTACGTCCACGATGCCAACGCGAACGTCGTCAGCCAGACGGTCAAGGGCACGACGACCACCTACACGTACGACCGCAATCGCCTGCTGTCCTCGGTGGCCTCGGGCACCACGTTCTCGTACAACTACGATCCGTTCGGCCGGCAGGAGACCGTCTCCGCCGCCGGCAAGGTCCTCGAGCGCAGCGTCTACGACGGTTTCGACCATGTCGTGGAGAGCGGAAAGCTCGACGGCAGCGGCGTCATGAAGAAGACGTCCTATGTCTTCGACCCGTTGGACCGCACGGCCTCCAAGACCACGGACGGCAAGACCACCGAGTTCGACTACCTCGGTCTCTCGGACGAGGTGCTGAACGAGGACGTGGCCGGCGCCCTCACCAAGTCGTACCAGTACAGCCCGTGGGGCGAGCGGCTGTCCCAGGTCAAGCACAACACGGACGGTACGACCGAGGACGGCTACTACGGCTACAACAGCCACACCGACGTCGAGACCCTCACGACCACGACAGGCGACACCAAGGCCACATACGGCTACACGTCTTTCGGCAACGCCGAGGAATCGGATTTCACGGGAATCGACAAGCCCGACGCCGCCGATCCGGCCAAGGAGCCGTACAACCCCTACCGGTTCAACGCCAAGCGCTGGGACACCCAGTCGGGTACCTACGACATGGGCTTCCGCGACTACAACCCCGGGCTGAACCGCTTCACGACCAGGGACATGTACAGCGGCGCCCTGGATGACATGGCGCTCGGGTCCGACCCCTTCACCGGCAACCGGTATGCCTTCACGGGCGGCAACCCGGTGAGCCGGATCGAGATCGACGGTCACAGGCCCGCGGAATGCGACGAGTCGGGCACCACCTGCTCGATGACGAGCACGGGCTGGTCGGTTGGCGCGGCGCGGCCGGAATCGTGCCCGCTCGTGGTCCTGGACTGCGGCAGCTACAACGGCGGTGGCGCGGGCCTCGCGTTCCTCGCTCCGATGGCTACAGCTCCCCAGCTCAGGGTGCAGACCCCGGCGACACGACCGGTGGCACCGCCGCGCGGCGGAGCCCGCGGCGGCGGCGGCCTCGCGGGGGTCCTGCTCGCACTGTCAGGCGTCCTCGCGGGCGACTCTCCGCAGCCGCAGTCCTGGAACCTGAACACCCAGCAGGAGGGTGAGAACTGTCAGAATGACAGCTTCAAGGGTTCGACCATCTTCTACAACAATCCGGACGACAAGGGTCGGGCCACAGGCGCCTGGGCTTGTCTGGCCCCCACCATCAGCAAAATCAATTACACTGATCCGCAAACTCCGGTGGGCTGGAAGACCGGTATGGACCGAGCGCATCTGGTGGCACGTGAGTTCGGTGGCACCCACGAGCGCATCAACATTGTCCCGACGAGTCCGTACGCCAATCAGACGGATATGCGGGAATTCGAGAGGGAAGTGGAGGAACGCCTCGGCATGAAGGAGCGGGTGTTCTATTCGGCAATCCCGGTGTACACTCCGGGACATATCCGTCCGGCGGGGGTCCAGATGTTCATGCTGACCAGTAGTGGACACACCAGAACCCGCTACGTGCCGAGCGGCGTCCACTAGCCCCTGAGGTGATCAGATGAGTGACAGGCCGGCCGACCTCGGCGAGCTGCTCGAAGTCTATGGAGTAACACCCCACCGCTACTTCGAGTTCGACTGGGAAGCCGTCGAGCGATCGGTCGGCCTGTCACTGCCCCGCGATTACAAGTACCTGGCGGAGAACTCGCCTCGAGGGATCTTCCAGGAAGTCGTCCGACTGATCAGGCCGGGAGACCACGAGCATTCCGATACGGAGTACCTGGGCTATTACGAGTACCGGCTCGAAGATGTGCGGCGAGAGTCCGACAGGCATCGCCTGCACCCGGAATTGGGCGGCTTGCTTCCATGGGGAGAAGGGCCCCTCGGTGAACTCTTCTTCTGGAACACCGAGGAAGAGGCGCCGGGCAGGTGGACTGTGGTCCACTGCGACGCGACATTCCAGCACTGGAATTCCTTCGACGGTTCTGTCAGCGACTTTCTGACGCACCTGTCGGCACAGCACGGCAAAGCGTCCTTCCGGGAATTCGCACATGACGCCGGCGCCACGACGACGCCGACTCCGGGTCAGTTCTGGGACTCCATTCCCGTGGCTCCGGGATCGTCGCCCATATCCGCGCCCCAGCGGCTCCTGGAGGCGATCGACACGCACCAGCAGCAGGAAGGAGTCGACTGGTCGACCGTGGAGGCAGAACTGGGTTTCCGACTCCCCTCCGACTACCGGCTCTTCATCGACACGTTCGGTGGCGGAACATTCTGCGACGTGAACATCGCCTCCCCTGTCGAGAGCGGTCGCTTCGGGCTCTACGACCTGTTGACCAGCAAGGCACGTGAAGCCTTCGCCGTACCGCGGAATCCATTCGTGCCGCCGGTGTTTCCAGAGCCCGCGGGAATGATCGGCTGGGGAGAGACGGTCGACGGATGGCTCTGCGCCTGGGCGCCGACCGACCCGGACCCCGATAAGTGGGGTGTGGTCGTCGCTCGCCCGGACCGCCACCTGCAGGCCTTCGACTACACCCCTCAATTCACGTTCAGTTCGTTCCTGTGCGCTCAGGCCGGACTGCTGGAGACGACGCAGTCGGCCTTTCTCGGAAGGTCGACGTGGACAGCTCCCGTCACATTCGTTCGGCCTCCTCACTGACGCTCTTCCCCGTTCCGCAGGGCGCCAAGCCCCCTGTCACGCCGGTACCTTGGGGCGTACGGATGGGAGTGAGGAGCGCCGGTGCAGGTTTCCATGCTCAGTCTCTGGGGGCCGGGGCCTTCGGGGCGGTGATCGGGTGGATCGCGTACCGGACGCTGCGGCGTGCGAACGGCGGGTCCAGGATCGCCGATCTCGTGACAGTCATCGCGGCGTTGGGCGGTGGCGCGGTCGTCAACAACCAGTTCGCGGAGCCGGATCTCTTCGCGGCCTACGGCATCGGGCTGTTCTTCGGCTACTTCGTGGCCGGTCTACTGGTCGACCGGTCCGAGCGCAAGGCGAAGGAACGCCTCCGGGCCGAGGTGCCCCGCGCAGACGGAGGCCGAAGCCCCCGCGCCGGCGGTGGAGTCCGACACCGGGCCGCTTTCGTCCGTGTGGCGGGCGAGGAGTGACGGACGGCGGCCCGGCCGGCGGTCAGACGGTGGAGCACGGGCGGAGCACGTACGACCAGTACAACGCAGAGATCCAAGCCGGAGGACGCCCTCGCGCAGGCCGCGGCAAGGGCGTGCGATCTGTATTGCATTCGGCCTTCACGACATCCCTGGCCCGGTCCTGCATCGAACGAGACCACCCCCATCTCGGTTTCGTCGTGCTGGACTCCCCCGTGGTCACCTACCGACAGCCAGTGAAGAGCACCCCGCAGGATCCCGAACTACCCGACGTGCCCATCACATCCACCGTTGTCGAACGCTTCTATGAGGACATGCTCGCCTTTCCCGGCCAGGCTGTGATCATCGAGAATGGTGACCCGCCTCTTGGAGTCCTGTCCGAAGCCACGACCTACGACTTCACCGCTGCCGACGGACGCCCAGGCTTCCTCTTGTAGGCGACTTCGGCTCCACAGCGAAACGGGCCAGCGATCTACTGGTACGGCACCTGGTATGGACAAGGCTTGAGCCGGCGGGGCAGCGGCCTGCTTCCTCGGGCCGAGGCGCTGAGGATTGCAGGTCGCCTTGACGACAGTGAGTCCTCACAGGGTGGGACGTGTTGCCGGAATGACCACCGCAGGTTCGGTGAGGGGGTGCCAGGGCCGCAACCGCATCAGATATCTGTCTGGTGGCGGACAGTAGGCGTGCCCACGCTGCCACCCTGCTCCCGACGTGTCCTTGCGAGAGACTTCTACTCCTGGGACGGAATCCGCATCGCCAACTGGTGCGCCAGACCGCCTGCTGCCCGTCCTTCCTCGGAGTCGTCAGCAAAGTGCGAAAGCACCGCGACCACCGCTCGCCCCTCTGCAACCGTCAGCAGCGGAACCCGTGCTTCGGCCGGCGGCACGTCCTCGTAGAAGAGATCGTCCACATCTCACTCGGCAGGGGTGTAGTGGACGACGGTCGTCTCGCAAGCCTCCGCGTAAACCTTCAGTGCGTCGGCCTCGGCCTGATCTGCGGACAGGCCCCAGCGCAGCTTCGTCGCAGTCCACTTTATCTAGTGCTGTCAACACATCTCAGCAGGTCAGCGTCATACGAGCAGTTACGGCACGTGAGGCACAACCAGGCACGGATGCCTTCACACCGCCAGCGCCAGCACCTCGCCACCAACAGCCCGCCGAATACCGTCAGCGGTTGTTGTCTCGCATGAGCGAGCAATAGTCAAGAGTTGTGGGTGAGGCCCTTCGACTCGACGGCGGTGATCTCGGCTGCTGTGAGCCGAGCCTCCTCGCGCACCTCTGGGTCGGGGTGATGGAGGAAGGGCTCGATCAGCGGCCGGGCCTGCGGGTCATGGGTGGCGCCGAGGATGTAGAGCGCGTGAACGAGGAGTTCGCGTTCCATCGCCGGCATGGCTGCCGCCAGCGGCTCGACGAGGGGCAGAGGCAGGCGGTAGTGGTCGAACGCCTCGCTGATCGAGTTCAGGGCGGACTCGCGCACCTTGGTCACCGGTTCGTTGACGGCCACGCCGACCAGACATCCGACGACCAGGCGAGCGGAGTCCGCGTCGAGCGCGGCGCCGCGCAGGAGGTCCCCGAGGACGGCGGCGGCGACGTCCCGACGGTCCGGATCGCGGTCAGTCAGTGCTTCGAGTGCCTCAAACATGTCGTTCATGCTGCCAGCTCGGACCGCTCAACCAGGACGCCGTTTTCGAAGTGCGCGCCGGCACGGACCAGCGGCACCAGGTGGGCGCCGGTGATCGCGCGCCATCGGGTCTGGGCGGACTCGACGAGCTTGAACACCATCGCCAGGGCCGCAGCAGGGCTGCCGGCGCCTCGGGTGACCTTGGTGCGGAGTTTGACGGTGGAGAAGGTCGACTCGATGGGGTTCGTGGTCCGCAGGTGGATCCAGTGCTCGGCCGGGAAGTCGTAGAAGGCGAGCAGTTCGTCCCGGTCGTCGGTTATCTTCGCGACGGCCTTGGGGAACTTGGCGCCGTAGGCACGCGCGAAGGCCTCGATCGCCTTCTCGGCGTGGGTGCGGCCTTCCGCGTTGTAGATCTCCTGCATCGCCTTCGTCGCGCCGGGCTGTGCGGACTTGGGCAGGCAGTTCGTGACGTTGCGGGTTTTGTGAACCCAGCACCTTTGCGGCCTGGCTGCCGGGAAGACCTCGGCGAGCGCCCGCCACAGGCCCATGGCGCCGTCCCCGACCACCAGCTCGGGGTCGCGCATCCCTCGGCGGCGGCAGTCACGCAGCAGGTCGGCCCACGACTCGGTGCTCTCGCGCAGGCCCTCGGCAAGAGCGATGAGCTCCTTGGTGCCGTCCAGGCGGACGCCGATCAGGACCAGGACGCACGAGTGGGCCTGGCCGAGGCGGACCTTGGGGTGCACGCCGTCGGCCCACACGTAGACGTAGTCCCGGTCGGACAGGTCCCGGGTTTGGAAGGCGGCGTGGTCGTCGCTCCACTGCTTGGTCAGCCGGGTCACGGTGGCCGGGGACAGGCCGGCGGTGCCGCCGAGGAACTGCTCCAGCGCGGGCACGAAGTCCCCGGAAGACAGGCCGTGCAGGTAGAGCAGGGGCAGAACCTCAGAGATCTTCGGCGACTTGCGGCACCAGGGCGCCAGGATTTTCGAGGAGAACCGCTTTCGCTCGCCGGTCGTCTCGTCCACGCGCCGGTCGTTGATCCGCGGGGCCTTGACCTCGACCGGTCCGGCCGCGGCCACCACCGACCGCGGTCGGTGGTGGCCGTTGCGGACCACCAGGCGCCGCCCGTGCTCGTCCTTCTCCGCGGCCAACTCGGCTATGTACTGGTTGACTTCCGCCTCCAGCGCGGCGGCCAGCATGCGCCGGGCGCCCTCGCGGACGATCTCGTCGATCAGGGAGCCGGACTCGGTGGAACCGTCGGCATTCACTACGCTGAGCACGGGCGTGCCTTCCCGACCCGCGCTGTAACGCGGGCCTACTCGGTGACCATCACAGGATCATTCGGGAAGGTACGCCCTCCGCGTCCCAACCGGGGCTGATCCACAGGTCTTGAGCATTGCTCCGCATGAGCTGTGCCATAGCCATTCGGACCATTGCGACCTCCTCGGTAGCGGCTTCCACGTCCGCCGCCAACTGGTCCCGTTCGGCAGTGAGCCTTTTCCAACCTCACGCTGACGCGTGATGGAGGACGAGTATGGCCTGGACGATCGAGGTGATGCGGTTGGTGCTGCAGCGGAGCTTCCGTAGGAGTCGCCAGCCCTTCAGGACCGCCATGGTCTGCTCGACCAGGCAGCGGATCTTGGCGTGAGTGCTGTTGTGTCGGCGCTTCCATCGCTTGAGCCGACGGCCTCGGAACGGGACACGGACGGGGTGGCCGGCTCCCTGGTACGCCTTGTCCGCCCAGCACTTCAACTCGGCCGCGGCGAGCACGTCGATGATCCCGTGGGTCCGTGCGGCGGTCAGGTCGTGGACGGACCCGGGCAGGGCGGGGGACGCCCACAGCAGCCGACCGAACGGATCGGTGAGGACCTGGACGTTCATGCCGTGGCGCTTGTGTTTCCCGGAGTAGTACGGGGTGCGGCGGCGATCCGGTCGATCGGCAGGAGGGTGCCGTCCAGGATCACGAACGCCTTGGTCCGGATGGTCTTCATCGCCTCGGTCAGGGTCGGGGCGAGGGCGGCCAGGACGTCGATGACCTCGCGTATGTAGCGATAGGCGGTCGCGATGCCGATGCGGAATCCGGCGGCGAGCTGGGCATAGGTATCGCCGTACCGCAGGTGAGTCAGGGCGAGCAGGGCCTGTCGACCTGCGGGCAGACGCCGCCAGCGCGTCCCGATCTCCCGCCGCCGGGCACGCAGTTGAGCGCTCAGGTAGCGCAGGGTGCGGCTGGACAGATCAATCGACGACGGGTAGACAAGCACGCGAAGCTCCTGGTGGGGCACGGTGGATCTTGATCGTGACACCTCCTACCAGGAGCTTCATCGCGTTGCAGAGCCGCCCAACTGACGGACATCGTCAGCAGGTTGGAATCAGCTCAATCATGCTGGCGTGTTCCCGCAGGAAACGCGGCGGGCGTTGATTGCCAACCTGCGTCGACCTCGGAACGCGTCTGCCACTCCGATCTGGAACTTGCTGATGGGGCCGGCCGAGGCGACCCTCTAACTGGCGGGGTGGGCCCACCATGGGTGTGGGCCCACCCCGTCTCCCCCAGCTGACCGCGCGGTCATGTCTTCCGGATCGTGGACAATGAGCCTTTTCCATCTTGATCAGCTGGCGAGTTCGAGGGCGACGACGGCTCGGACGACCGCGGTGATTCGGGTGGTGCTGCAGCGGAGCTTCCGCAGGAGTCGCCAGCACTTGAGGATCGCCATGGCGCGTTCGCCGAGGCTGCGGATCTTGGCGTGGTCCCGGTTGTGACGCCGGCGCCAGCCGCGAAGGTTCTTGCCCCGGAACGGAACGCGGACGGCAGCACCCGCACCTTGGTAGGCCTTGTCCGCCCAGCACTTGACGCCGTCAGCGGCGAGAGCGGCGGGAATGCCGTGGGTCCGGGCCGCGGTCAGGTCGTGCGTGGCCCCCGGCAGCGCGTCCGATGCCCAGATCAAACGCCCGGCCGGATCGGCGATGACCTGCACGTTCATGCCGTGGTGCTTCTTCTTCCCCTCGTAGTACGGCCGGTCGGCGGCGATGCGGTCGATCGGCAGCACGGTGCCGTCGAGGATCACGTACGCCTTCTTCCGCACGGTCTGCATGGCCTGTT
>NZ_JBSGTX010000006.1:148492-193892 GCF_053607625.1 Streptomyces sp. NPDC055103 | reverse complement strand
TCGGGACGACCCTCCGCCTTGCGATCGCACGCACCAGACGCCGCCCGGCCTGCCCTTCGGGCAGACGACGCTACTTTCGAAACACGCCCTAGCCGCGTGCGCCGCGGGGGAGGCCCCGGCGAACGGGCCGGCGGCACCCGCCCCGGCGCCGGGCGCGTCCACCCCGACGTTCCACGAGGCCGACACCCCACGCGCCGACGCGTCTCAGATGAGCGACCTCCCGGGCGGCCTCCCCGGCGGGCCTGTCGCGAGGCCGCCCCGGCGCCGGGGCGGCCTCGCGGTGCCTGTCGTCGTCGCGGCCGTCGCGGCCTGCGTCGGCGCGGTGACGGCCGCGGTCCTGATCGCCGGCCGGGACGAGCCGTCGACGGGCGCGGGCCCGACCGCCCAGGGCAGCCCCCGTACGACCTCGGCAGCCCCCGCGCCGGCCCCCGGCTCCGTACCCGACGGCTACACGGCGGTCGACGACGAGCGAGGCTTCACCGTCGCCGTTCCCACCGGCGCACGGCGCTCGACCGACGGCGAGCGGATCTTCTACACGACGGGGGACGGAGCCGTCTGGGTCGGGATCAGGATCCGGGCGATCCCGCCCGGCGGGGCGATCGGCGCGATGCGGACCGCCGACGCGAGCGGCCCGGACAACAACCCGGGTTACCGCGAGGCCGTCGTCGAGGAGACGCGGCACAAGGGACTGCCTGCCGCCCGCTGGGAGTTCACCTGGGACGGCTTCACCCGCGCCGAGGGACCCCGGCGCACCGTGGACCTCTGCTGGGAGCAGGCCGGGACCCTGTACGACGTGTGGGTGTCGGCCCCGGCGGGCCGTGCCGGCGAGGCCGACGAACACTTCGGCGCGGCGCTCGACTCCTTCCGTACGTCGGGCCGTTCGTCCGGTGGTCCGGCGGGCGGATGACCCGTCCGACCAGCCAAGTAGGGTGACTCCCATGCGTGATCTCGGGGTGGGTTTCAGATACCTGGTACAGGGCCAGAAGTGGGTGGGCCGACACGGACGGTGGTTCGGATTCGGGCTGTTGCCCGGGCTCGTGACCCTCGTCCTCTACGTCGGCGCGCTCGTCGGCCTCGGCTACGGCGCCGACGACCTGGCGGCCTGGGCGACGCCGTTCGCCGACGACTGGACCTCGCCCTGGCTCGGGCTCCTCCGGAACACGCTCACCGGCCTCGTCTTCGTCTTCGGGCTCTTCCTCGCGGTCATCACCTTCACCGCCGTCACCCTCCTCATCGGCCAGCCCTTCTACGAGTCGCTCTCGGAGGAGGTCGACCGCAGCCAGGGCGGCGACGTGCCCGAGTCCGGGCTGCCGCTCTGGCGCGAGCTGTGGATCTCGGCCCGTGACAGCCTGCGGGTCGTGCTGCGGGTCGCGTTCTACGGCATCCTGCTCTTCGCCTGCGGTTTCATCCCGGTGGTCGGCCAGACCGTCGTCCCCGTCCTCGGCTTCTGCGTCTCCGGCTTCTTCCTCGCCGAGGAGCTCACGGCCGTCGCGCTCCAGCGCCGGGGCGTCGAACTCAAGGAACGCCTCGTGCTGTTGCGCGGGCGCCGCATGGCCACCCTCGGCTTCGGCGTGCCGCTGACCCTCGCCTTCCTCGTGCCGTTCGTCGCCGTCTTCCTGATGCCGGGCGCCGTCGCCGGAGCCACCCTGATGGTCCGCGACCTGCGCGGCGAGACGGCCGACGACAACGACAACGACGACGACCGCGACCACGATGGCGAGTCCGAGGGGAGCGGCGCCCGCAAGAGCGGCGGCCTCCCCCGCTGAGCGAAGAGCACCCAGCCAAGAGCACCCAGCCAAAAGCACCCGCCAAGAGCACCCGCCAAGAGCACCCGCCAAGAGCGCCAGCCAAAGCACCTGCCACGAGCACCCGGCCCTCGGACGTCCCGGACGCCCGAGGGCTTCTCAGCCCTCGAGGACCGGGTGCAGTTCGGGCCGCGCGTCCCACCAGGTGCGGTAGAAGGCGTTGTTGTCGACGTTCGCCAGATAGGCCCGGCCCGCCGCCCGGTACAGCAGTTCCGCGTGCGGGGCCGGGACCGCCGCCCGGTTCCAGGCGAGCCGGATCCGCCCCAGGACGGGATCGCCCTCAAGCGGGCGCAGGACCGTGCCCGTCGCCGGCGGGGCCGTCGGCTGGCTCATCGAGATGGCCCGGCCCGCCGCGATCAGGTCGTAGTGCATCTTCCGGTCGGCCACCCGGTGCCGCAGCGAGGGCGTGAACCCGGCCTTCGCGCAGGCCGCGACCAGCGCCTCCGGCCCGCCGTCGTCATCCTCCACCAGCGTCATCCAGTCCTCGCCGGCCAGCTCGGCCAGGGCGATCCTGTCCTTCCCCGCCAGCGGATGCGCGGCCGACAGCCGTACGCAGAAAGGCTCCTTGGGCACCAGGGTCCGGGCCGTCGTCCCCTCCGGCAGCGGCACCTCGTGGTCGTTGACCTCGCCGTACAGGACGGCGTCGTACCGTCCCGCGCCGAGCTGCCGGGTCAGGGTCGTCGCCGAGTGCTCCACGGTCACCGCGATCTCCTGCCCCGCCATGACCTCCTCCAGCTGCCCGAGCTGCCCGAGCAGCCCGTCGACCAGGACGAGCAGGATGCAGCCGAGGCGCAGCGGGGTGTGCGGGGCGACGGCCCGCGCCCCGGCGGCCAGCGCGTCCATCTCGCCGAGGACGAGCCGCGCCTTGGAGAGGACGAACTCGCCGAGCGGAGTGGGCTCCACACCGTGCCGGCCGCGGAGGAACAGCTCGCCGCCCGCGACCCGTTCGATCCGGCGCAGCTGTGCCGAGAGAGCCGGCTGCGAGACCCCGAGCCGCCCGGCCGCGCGCCCCAGACTGCCCGCTTCCGCTATCCGGCAGACGGCCTCCAGATGCCTCAACTCCAGCTGCATTTCAGCAGCGTACGCAGCACGGGACGGCCGCACCATAACCCGCGTCTTATGCCGGATGAGATGTCCCGAACTGGCCATGTCCACGCCCATACTCGGCGCGACGATCCGTCTCCCCCACCCTGATCCCCACCCCGATCGGAGCGTACGTTGCACCCCACCAGACTCACGGCCACCAGAGTCACCGCGGCCGTGGCCGCCCTGGCACTCTCGGCGAGCCTCGCGACCGCCCTCGCCGGTATTGCCGCCGCCGCCCCCTCCGCCGCGGCACCGCAGGCGCAGCCCGTACCGCCCGGGCACGGCAAGTCCCTCGCGCTCGCCGCCGCCGACCGGGCCGCGGACAGTGGTCTCGACGAGCTGCGGCACGGCGCCGACGAGGAACTCGTCCGGACGTCCGTCACCCCCTGGGCGAACGGCCTGTACTTCGCGGCCTACGAGCGCACCTACCGCGGCCTCCCGGTCGTCGGCGGGGACGCGGTCGTCGTCTCCGACAGCGCCGGCAAGGTCCGCGAGGTGACCGGCGCCAAGGCCCCCGCCATCAGGGTCTCCACGCAGGCCAAGGTGACCGCCGACGCCGCCCTCGCCACCGCCCGCGCGCAGCTCGCCTCGGTCGAGTCCGCGAGCGCCCCCGAGCTGACCGTGCTCCTCAAGGGCGGCAAGGCCGTCCTGGCCTGGCACACCCGGGTCGTCGGCCGCACCACGGGGAACGCGCCGAGCGCCCTCGACACCTACGTCGACGCGCGTACAGGCTCCGTCGCCCAGGCCGTCGACAAGGTCCAGCACGCCGACGGCCGCGGCTACCACAACGGCAACGTCACCATCGACACCGCCGCGAGCTCCATGACCGACACCAGCCGCGGCGGCTTCAAGTGCGGCGGCCAGAACGGCAGCGCGTACACGGGCTCCTCGCCGTGGGGGAACAACGGCGCCAACGACCTCGTCACCGCCTGCGTCGACATCATGTACGCGGCCCAGCGCGAGTCCGACATGCTCAAGGAGTGGCTCGGCTACAACGGCATCAACGGCCAGGGCGGCATGGTCCCGGCCCGCGCCGGACTGAGCCAGGTCAACGCCTACTACGACGGTACGAAGACCACGTACGGCCGCAACCAGAACGGCACCAACCAGCTCACCGGCATCGACGTCGTGGCGCACGAGTACGGCCACGAGATCTTCGACCGGACCCCGGGCAGCGCCGGCTCGTCCAACGAGAACGGCGGCATGAACGAGTCGACGGGCGACATCTTCGGCGCGCTCACCGAGCACTACGCCAACAACCCGAACGACACCCCGGACTACACGGTCGGCGAGAAGCTCAACTTCACCGGCAACAACCAGCCGATCCGCAACATGTACAACCCGTCGCTCATCAACAACGACCCCAACTGCTACACCCAGTTGACCTCGGGCACCGAGGTGCACGCGGCGGCGGGCCCGCAGAACCACTGGTTCTACCTCCTCGCCGAGGGCTCCAACCCGGGCGGCGGCAAGCCCAGCAGCCCGATATGTTCCGGCGGTCCGTCCTCCGTGACCGGCATCGGCATCCAGAAGGCCGGCAAGATCTTCATGGGCGCCCTGTTGATGAAGACCTCCTCCTGGAACCACCTCGCCGCCCGCAAGGCCACCCTGACCAGCGCCAAGAACACCTACGGCAGCGTCGAGTGCAACGCGGTGAAGGCGGCGTGGAGCGCCATCGGCGTCCCGGCCCAGTCCGGTGAGACCGACTGCGGCGGCACCACCACCCCGGACTTCTCGCTCGCCCTGAACCCGTCCACGGGCTCGGTCCAGCCGGGTGCCTCCGTCACCTCGACGGTGAACACCAGCACCACCGGCGGCAGCGCGCAGACCGTCCAGCTCTCCGCGAGCGGCGCTCCGAGCGGCGTCACCGTCTCCTTCAGCCCCACCTCGGTGACCTCCGGCTCCTCCTCCACGATGACCGTGCAGGTCGCGGCGGGCACCGCCAACGGCACCTACCCGATCACCGTCACCGGTACGGGCTCCGCCACCCACACCGTCACCTACCAGCTGTCGGTCGGCACCACGACCCCGCCCACGGGCTGCGCCGACACCGAGTACGGCTACCAGGGCACCCTGACGTCCGGCCAGGCGGCGGCCCAGCCCGACGGCTCGTACTACTACTCGGCCACCTCCGGCACCCACGTGGGCTGCCTGCGCGGCCCGGCCGGCACCGACTTCGACCTCTACCTGCAGAAGTGGAACGGGTCGGCCTGGGCGGACGTGGCGGTCGGCGGCACCGCGACCGCCGACGAGAACACCAGCTACTACGGCACCGCGGGCTACTACCGGTACGTGGTCCACGCGTACAGCGGCTCCGGCGCGTACACGCTGGGCCTGAGCGCCCCGTAACGGGGGCGGGGCACCGTCACGGGCCGGGGGTCCCGTGACGGTCTTCCCGGAGCCGGGCGGTCTCAGGGCCTGTCCGGCTCCGACGCGTTCACGGTCGAACGACCTCAGCCGACCTCGGCGAGCACGAACCCCGGCCCGTCCGTCCCCGCGTCCGCGAGCCGCTCCCCGTCCGGGCCCCAGACCCCGGCCCGGCCGACCCCCACCCCGTCCTCGTTGGCCCCGAGGACGTTGCCGAGGACCACGTACAGACCGAAGTCCCGGGCCCGTACCGGATACACCTTCTCGAACGAGTCGTTGCCGGCGGAGAGCACCGAACTCGCCAGGTACACCGCGCAGTCGTCGGCCACCGCCCGCTCGGCCAACTCCGGGAAGCGGTTGTCGTAGCAGGTGGCCAGGGCGAACCGGACCCCGTCGAGCGCGAACCGCCCGTCGGCGGCGCCCGGTGCGAAGACCTCCTCCTCGATCCCGTACAGATGCTGCTTGTCGTAACGGGCGAGGAGCACGCCGTCGGGCCCGATGACCAGGGTGGTGACCCCGGTCCGGCCGTCGGCCGTCCGCACAGGGCCGTTGACCACGGCCGCCGCCGAGACCTCCCGGCAAGCCTCCCGCACGGGTGCGAGCCGCGGGTCGTCCTCGGTGAGGACGAGACCGGGGGTGTCGCGGATCAGGGACGGCTCGTACCCGCTCAGACAGAGCTCGGCGAAGACGACCACGCGGGCCCCCTCGCCCCCGGCGGCCCGGACGAGCCCGGCGACCGTACGGACGTTGGCGTCGATGTCCCCGGCGACCGGGGCGAACTGCGTGGCTGCGACGATCATGACCGCCATCATCCCGCACCCCCTACGGACGCCCGGCCTGGGCTTCCCCCAGCGCCTCCGCCGTCTCCCGCAGCTGCTGGAGGAACGCGGTCGCCGCCACCGTCGGCGTCGGCGGGGTCGCCGCGCAGATCCGGCGGTACGGGACGTCGTCCGGGTGGATCGTGACGAGCGTGACGTCCCGGCGCACGGCCGCCGCCGCGAGCGCCGGTACGAGGGTGATGCCCAGACCCGCGGCGACCGCCCCGAGCTTGGCGATCCAGTCGTGGGCCATCAGCCCCGTGCGCGGCCGGAACCCGGCGGCCACGGCCGGCCGGAAGAGGGTGTCCTCCAGGCGCTCGGCACCGACGATCCACTCCTCGTCGGCGAGCTCGGCAAGCCGCACCGCCCGCCGCCCCGCGTACGGATGGCCGCACTCCAGGGCCACCAGCATCGGCTCGTCCAGGAGGTGGTGGAGCGTCACGCCCTCCGGCGGGGGAGCGGCCAGGGCGGGGCTGACCACCGCCAGGTCCTGCTCACCGGCGGCCAGCTGCGCCAGGTGCTTCACCGACGGACCCTCGGTGCGGGTGACGGTCACCTTCGGATGCCGGTCGCGGAACGCGGCCTGCGCGCGGGGAACCAGCGCCGCGTTGGCGCTGGAGAACGAACCCAGCCGGAGCAGCCCGCCCTCCAGGGTGCGCAGCGCGTCCAGTTCGGCCCGGGCCGCGGCCAGCCGGTCCCGCACCGCCTCGGCGTGCGGCAGCAGCACCCGGCCCGCCTCGGTCAGCCGCACCCCGCGCGGGAGCCGCTCGAAGAGCGCCGCGCCCGTCTCGTCCTCCAGGGACTGGACCTGGCGCGAGATCGCGGACTGCGTGTAGCCGAGGGCGCGGGCGGCGGAGGTGAAGGAACCCTCGCGGGCGACGGCGAGGAAGACCTCGTACAGGACATGACCGTTCACCCGGCCATTGTGCATGCCCACGCCGCATGGAAACCATGCGAGACATTCGCTTGTCGCATGTCAGCGCCGGCTCTAGCGTCGACGACATGGACAACACGAAGCGGAAGATCGCCTTTCTCGGTCTTGGAACCATGGGCCTGCCGATGGCCCGCCGCCTCCTCGACGCCGGTCACCCGCTGACCGTCTGGAACCGCACCGCCGCGAAGGCCGACGCCCTCGTCGTCGACGGCGCCGTCCGCGCCGCGAGCCCCGCCGAGGCCGTCCGTGACGCCGACGTCGTCGTCACCATGCTGGCGGACCCGGCCGCCGCCCTCGCCGTCGCCGACGAGCTGATCCCGGCGCTGCGCCCCGGGACCCACTGCATCGACACCTCGACCGTCGGCCCGGACGCCGTCCGCGCGCTCGCCGCCCGCCTCCCCGAGGGGGTCACCCTGATCGACGCCCCGGTCATGGGCAGCGTGGACCGGGCGGCCGCCGGGGAGCTGATCATCCTCGCGGGCGGCGACACCGCTCCGGTCGCCGCCGAGCGGCCGGTCGCCGGGCCTGGCGGCCGGGCCCCGCGGGTTCAAGTCCCGTCCGCCCCGCATCCGAACGTCCGCCTCAGGCCTGCGCCTCGTCCCCGCGCAGCAGCCGCAGGAAGTCGCGGAAGGCGCCCGGCATGTCCACCGCCGCCGGGTCGAGGAGCCACTGGTACTGGAGCCCGTCCAGGACGGCCGTCAGGAGCGGCGCCGCCTGCTCGGGGGTGAGCCCGCTCGGCAGCCGGTCGCCGAACTCCAGGCGCAGCACGTCCGCCATGCTCGCCCGCACCTGCCCGTACCGCTCGGTGAAGAACTCCCGCGCCGGGTGCTCGTCCGTGACGCTCTCGCCGAGCAGGGCGGAGAAGGTCTGCACGATGCCCGGCCGCATGGCGTTGTACTCGACGAGGGATTCCAGCAGGTCGAGCCGCCAGTTCTCGCGGTCCCGGCCGCCGCTGGTGTCCCAGCGGTCGCGCTCCTCCAGGACGGCGATGAGCAGCGCCTCCTTCGTCGGGAAGTAGTGCAGCAGCCCCTGCTGGGTCAGCCCGACGCGCTCGGCGACGGAGCCGAGGGTGGCGCCCCGGTAGCCGCGCTCGGCGATCACTTCGAGGGCGGCGCGCAGGATCTCCACGCGCCGTTCCCCGCTCCTGGCCCGCACCATCGCCGCGGCCCCTCTCTCCTGACACGTCCTGCCGAGACCGTACCCCCTCGTTAAAATTAACAGATAGATAACGTCACCTACCGATCTACAGGTAGGTGGGTGCACGATGGGGCCATCGGGGTACGTCAACGAGGAGGTACGGCCATGGCGGAGACGACCACGGGCACCAGCGCGGGCACCAGCGCGAGCATCGGCACGGACACCGGTACGGACACCGGCGCCGAGGCCCTCAGGGAAGCCGCCGTCGAGACGGCGCTCGCCAAGCTCGGCCTGGACGCCAAGACCCGGCTGCTCGCCGGCCAGGACATGTGGTCCCTGCCCGCGCTGCCGGAGATCGGGCTGAGCTCCCTGGTCATGTCCGACGGCCCCATCGGCGTCCGCGGCGTCCACTGGACCGCCGACGACCCGTCCGTCGCCCTGCCGTCCCCGACCGCGCTCGCCGCCGCCTGGGACCCCGCGCTGGCCCGCCGCGCCGGCCGGCTCCTCGCCCAGGAGGCCCGCCGCAAGGGCGTCCACGTCCTCCTCGCGCCCACCGTCAACCTGCACCGCACGCCGCTCGGCGGCCGCCACTTCGAGGCGTACAGCGAGGACCCGTACCTCACCGGCGAGATCGGCACCGGCTACGTCCAGGGGGTCCAGGACGGCGGCGTCGGCACCACCGTCAAGCACTTCGTCGGCAACGACGCCGAGACCGACCGCTTCACCGTCGACAACAAGATCGCCGCGCGTCCGCTCCGCGAGCTCTACCTCGCCCCCTTCGAGGCCATCGTCAAGAACGCCCACCCCTGGGGCATCATGACCGCCTACAACCAGGTCAACGGCGTGACGATGACCGAGCACCGCTACCTCGTCAACGAGGTCCTGCGCGGCGAGTGGGGCTTCGACGGCTACAACGTCTCCGACTGGATGGCCGCCCGCTCCACCACCGGCGACATCGAGGGCGGCCTCGACGTCGCCATGCCCGGCCCCTTCACCGTCTACGGCGACGCCCTCGCCGCCGCCGTCCGCGCCGGTGAGGTCGAGGAGTCCACCGTCGACACGGCCGTCCGCAACGTCCTGCGGCTCGCCGCCCGCGTCGGCGCCCTCGAAGGCGCGCCCGCGGCCGTCACCGCGTACCCGGCCGCCATCGACGGCGACGCCCTCGCCCGCGAGATCGCCCGCCGCGGCTTCGTCCTCGTCCGCAACGAGAACGACGCCCTGCCCCTCAAGCGCGGCACCGTCGCCCTCTCCGGCGCCGCCGCCCGCGACGCCCGCGTCCTCGGCGGCGGCTCCGCCCAGGTCTTCCCCGAGCACATCGTCTCCCCGCTCGCCGGCCTCACCGCCGCCCTGCCCGACGGCGCGCTCACCTTCACCGTCGGCGCCGACCCGAGCGAGGAACTCGCTCCCGCGGACCAGGGCTTCACCCTCCGCGCCCGCTGCCGCGACGCCGAGGGCCGGGTCCTCGGCGAGGGCACCCTGCCCAACGGCCAGGTCCAGTGGCTCGGCGACCTGCCCGAGGGCGTCGACTACGAGGAGCTCGCCTCCGTCGAGGTCCTCGGCACCTTCACCCCGCGCGAGTCCGGCGAGCACGCCTTCGGCACCCGCGGCCTCGGCGCCTTCACCCTCGCCGTCGACGGCGTCACCGTCTTCGAGGGCGTCCAGGCGATGGGCCCCGAGAGCGACCCCTTCGAGGCCTTCTTCGGCTCCCCGGTCGAGCGCGCCAAGGTCGCCCTCACCGCGGGCGAGACCGTCGAGGTCTCCCTCCGCCAGACCCTGAACAAGGAGTTCTCCGGCCCGCTGCCGGCCGTCATGTTCTCCTTCGTCCACCTCGGTCCGCGCCGTGACCCCGACGAACTGATCGCCGAAGCCGTCGAGGCCGCCCGCACCGCCGACACCGCCGTCGTGGTCGTCGCCACCACCGAGCGCGTCGAGTCCGAGGGCTTCGACCGCAAGGACCTCGCCCTCCCCGGCCGCCAGGACGACCTCGTCCGCGCCGTCGCCGCCGTCAACCCGAACACCGTCGTCGTCGTCAACGCCGGCTCCCCGGTCGAGATGCCGTGGCGCGAGGACGTCGCCGCGATCCTGCTCAGCTGGTTTCCCGGCCAGGAGGGCGGCGACGCCCTCGCCGACGTCCTCACCGGCGCCGAGGAGCCCGGCGGCCGTCTCCCCACCACCTGGCCCGCCGCCCTCGCCGACGTCCCCGTCACCGAGGTCACCCCCACCGAGGGCGTACTCGACTACACCGAGGGCGTCTTCATCGGCTACCGCGCCTGGGACAAGGCCGGCACCATCCCCGCGTACCCCTTCGGCCACGGCCTCGGCTACACCACCTGGTCGTACGACACCCTGACCGCCGGCCCCGGGAAGGTCACCGTCCGGCTCACCAACACCGGTGCCCGCACCGGCCGCGAGGTCGTCCAGATCTACCTGGCGCCCGCCGCGACCGCGGGCACCGCGGACCGCCCGGCGCGCTGGCTGGCCGCCTTCGCGAGCGTCGAGGCCGCGCCCGGCGAGACCGTCGAGACCGAGATCGCGCTGCCCCGCCGCGCCTTCGAGATCTGGGACGAGGAGAAGAGCGACTGGGCCCTCGTCCCCGGCGCCTACGAGGTCCTGGCGGCCCACTCCCTCATGGACGCCCGCCTGACCGCCACCCTGGAGATCTGACCCCCGATCCTCACTGCGAGGCCCCAAGACCGGGCCCCGGGACGGCACCTGACAACCGTCCCGGGGCCCCTCACTCCTTCGTGATCCTCCGGTACGCCAGCTCCGCGAGCCGCGCCTGCCCGTCCCGGCTCGGATGGAACCAGTCCCACGGGCTCAACTGCCCGCCGTCGAAACGGAAACCGAAGACCGCGCCGTCGTCGTACCGGCAGCGCTCGTCCTCGGCGCAGACCTCCTCCAGGACCTCGTTGTACGCCACCACCCGCTCCCGCACCGTCGTCCGCCGCCGCTCCGCCGCCGGACCCAGGTCCTCCGCGTCCGCCAGCATCGAGCCGCAGATCCCCAGCTCCCACACCTTCGGACCCGCCGGGCTGAGCCGCCCCGTCGACCACAGGTGCTTCAGGTCCGGCACGCTCGACACGTACACCTGCGCCTTCGGCGCGCCCGCCCGCAGCCGGGCCAGCGCCGTCTCGAAGGAGAAGCGGAAGTCGTCGACCGGCGTCATCAGTTCCGGCGTGGCCCGGCAGGCGTCGTTGGCGCCCATCATCACGGTCACCAGCTCCGGCTTCTCCGCCGCCGCCCCGGCCATCTGCTCCGGCAGTTCCGCCATCCGCGCACCCGTCCGCGCCAGGTTCCAGCTGCGGGTGGCCAGCCTCTCCGGGCCGAGGAGCCGCAGCGCCAGGCTGTTGACGGCCGCGTCCGTCCCGGTCGCCCAGGACACCTCGGGGCAGTCGGCGAGGAGCGCGCAGGCGTCGAAGGCGCGCGTGACGGAATCGCCGACGGCAGCGACGGAGTCGGGGGAGACGTCCCACAGGGAGTCAGGAGACGGCGTCGGCGTCGGAGTCGGCGTGGGTGTCGGCGCGGGCGTCGGTCTCGCTGCCGCTTTGCCGCTCGGGGCGGGAGCCGAGGCGTCCGGACCGCTCCCGGCCGTGCAGCCCGAGAGCACCCCCGCGCACAGCAGCACCGCCGCGCCGGAGGCGACAGCGGTCCGGACAGTCGTACGGAATCTGCGTCGGCCGCGCATCCCCGGCCCCTCCTTCGGCGTCCTGGCGGGTGAAAGGTTCGTGTTCACCCGCCCCCGGACCGACCGTACGTCACACCGATGACGGTGCGGCACGGTAGCTTTTCCCCCGTCGAACCAGAGGCACCTTCGCCGACGGGCTCCGGTAAATTACCTCACGTCACATGCTGTCCCCTTTTCGAGGGTTTGCGACGCTTTACTCCGGATGCTGTTAACTGAGGCCGCTGGGAAGGCGAACCTCGTCCCACACTGGAGGTCCCGGTGACGACACGTGGAGTCCTGTACGTACACTCCGCACCGCGCGCGCTGTGCCCGCACGTCGAATGGGCGGTCGCGGGTGTCCTCGGCGCGAGGGTCCAGCTCGACTGGATCCGCCAGCCGGCGTCCCCCGGCACCTGGAGAGCCGAGTTCTCCTGGCAGGGGCAGACCGGCACCGCCTCCAGACTCGCCTCCGCGCTGCGCGGCTGGCAGATGCTCCGCTTCGAGGTGACCGCGGAGCCCTGCCCCACGGCCGAGGGCGAGCGCTACAGCGCCACCCCCGAACTGGGCATCTTCCACGCCGTCACCGGCATGCACGGCGACATCCTCATCCCCGAGGACCGGCTGCGGGCCGCCCTGGCGCGCTCCCTCCAGGGCGAGACACAGCTGGAGGCCGAGGTCGCCAAACTCCTCGGCAAGCCCTGGGACGACGAGCTGGAGCCCTTCCGGTACGCGGGCGAGGGCGCCCCGGTCCGCTGGCTCCACCAAGTCGTCTGACGGGCTTCATCCGCGCGCTGTAGATTCCGCCCGGGCGTGCAGGGGGCACGCCGGGCGGGAGAGAAGTGAGATCTGAACGCGGAGGGCCCTCCACGGGCGCCGTCGCATGGTCCGGCGCGGCGTTCGGCGCGGCGGCGGTGTTCCTCGGGGCGGGGGTCGTCGGCGACGACAGGCCGACGGGCTGGGCGGCGGCGGTCTGCGCGCTGGCCCTCGCGGCGGTGGGGGCGACGATCCGCGCGGCCGGCAGCCGTACGGACGCGGGCCCGGGCACCGGGCCGGAGGACGCGAGACCGGGCGACGGCCCGAGCGTCGGCAAGACCACCGGCACCAACAGCACCACCAGTACCACCACGACACTGCCGGTTGCCGCCTCCCGGCGCCGGCCCTCTCTCGTGGCAGCCGCCGCCGTCTGGGCCCTCGCGGTGCTCGCCGCCGGCATCTGGGCGATCACGTCCGGGGACGGCGAGGACGGCGACGAGGCGCCGAAGGACGGCGCTCCCGTGGCCTCGGCCTCGCCGACGACATCCGCTTCCGCCTCTTCCTCCGCCGCCGCCTCGGAACTCGACGAGACGCCGGCCGTCGCCTGGTCGGTCCCGGCCGTCGGCCCGCGGGGCGACACCGGAGTCGGCTACTGGAGTCTCGGCTCCGCCGTCGCCCAGGGGCGGGTCGACGGACTCTTCGCGTACGACGGCGCCGACGGCTCCGTCCGGTGGAGCGTGCCGGCGCCCAGCCGGGAGGCCCTGTGCGCGATGAGCCCGGACATCGGAGAGGGCATCGGGCTCGTCGCCCACGGCCGGCACGAGAAGCCCTGCGCGACCGTGCTCGCCGTCCGCACCTCCGACGGCAAGGTCATGTGGAAGCGGAGCCTCGGCGGAAAGGGCCTCGTCGAGGGCGCGCTCGCCGTCGGCGGCACGACCGCCGTCACCGCCGAGGACGGAGCCGTACGGGCCCGCTCCGCCGAGTCCGGCGAGCAGCGCTGGGAGCGAGCGCACCCCCAGGGGTGCACGGCCCTGGCGCTCGACGCCGACGCGGCCCGCACCCTCCTCGTCGAGCAGTGCGGCAAGGGCGCGCGGCTCCTCGCGCTGGACACCCGTACCGGCGCCCAGCGGTGGAGCCGGGACCTGCCCGTCGAGTCGGCGGCCACCGCGTCGGTGGTCTCCGTCTCCCCGGTGGTCGTCGCGGTCGACGAGGACGACGTCCGTGGCACGCAGGCCTTCCTGGGCTTCGACGACAAGGGAGCCCCGACCGTGACGGTGCCGCTCGGCGGGTCCGAGGGCATCCTCTCCGCCCCGGGGGACGTGGGCGACGGCCGCACCGTCAGGCCGCTCGTCCGCGACGGCCTCCTCGTCACCTTCGCCGAGAGCGCGGCGACCACGCCGAACCGGGTCGTCGCGTACTCCCTGGAGAACGGCCGGCCGGTGTGGGTGCACAGGGACGAGGGCCAGCTGACGGCCTTCGCCGCCGCGCCCGAAGGCCGCGTCGCCTACCTGAAGTACGACGCGACGGTCACCGTCCTCGACGGCGCCACGGGCAAGGTCCACGCGGTCCTGGAGCCCGACCCGGCCCAGCGGGTGGGGATCTCCATCGAACCGGAGCTCGTCGCCGTCCCCGGCGGCCATGTCGTCCTCAACCAGATCCTGGTCGCGGGCGAACCGGCCGCGCTCGGACTGCGCTGAGCCGGTACACGACGGAGGCCCACCCCCGTGCGGGGGGTGGGCCTCCGTCGTGTCGTGCGGGATCAGACCGTGCGGAACGCCAGGACCACGTTGTGGCCGCCGAAGCCGAACGAGTTGTTGATCGCGGCGATCGTGCCCTGGGGGAGCGGGCGGGGCTCGCCGCGGACGATGTCCGCGTCGACCTCGGGGTCCAGCTCGTCGATGTTGATCGTCGGCGGGGCCAGGCGGTTGTGGAGCGCCAGGACCGTGGCGACGGTCTCGATGCCGCCCGCGCCGCCCAGGAGATGACCGGTCATCGACTTGGTCGCGGAGATCGCGACGTGGTCGAGGTCCTCGCCCAGGACCTTCCGCAGCGCCTTGATCTCGGCGACGTCGCCCTGCGGCGTCGACGTGGCGTGCGCGTTGAGGTGGACGACCTCGGAGGGCTTGAGGTCCGTCGCGTCGAGCAGGTTCTGCATCGCGGCGGCGATGCCCCGGCCGGTCGGCTCGGGCTGCGCGATGTGGTGGCTGTCGGCCGACAGGCCCTGGCCGAGGACCTCGCAGTAGACGCGCGCGCCGCGCGCCTTCGCGTGCTCCTCGGACTCCAGGATGACGACGCCCGCGCCCTCGCCGAGGACGAAGCCGTCACGGCCCGTGTCGTACGGACGCGAGGCCTTCGTCGGCTCGTCGTTGTTCTTGGACATCGCCATCATGTTGGCGAAGGCGGCGATCGGCAGCGGGTGGATCGCGGCCTCGGTACCGCCGGCGACGACCACGTCGGCCCGGCCGGTACGGATCATCTCGACGGCGTAGCCGATCGCCTCGGCACCCGACGCGCACGCGGAGACCGGGGTGTGGACGCCCGCCCGGGCGTTCACCTCCAGACCCACGTTGGCGGAGGGGCTGTTGGGCATGAGCATGGGCACGGTGTGCGGGGAGACGCGGCGAACGCCCTTCTCCTTCAGCACGTCGTACTGGTCGAGCAGCGTGGTGACACCGCCGATGCCGGAGGCGATGACGGAACCGAGCCGCTCGGGCGCGATCTTCTCGTCCTCGCCGGCGGGGGCGGTGTAGCCCGCGTCGGCCCAGGCCTCGCGGGCCGCGATCAGCGCGAACTGCGCCGAGCGGTCCAGCTTGCGGGCGAGCGGGCGGGGCAGGACGTCACCGGGTTCGACGGCGATCGTCGCGGCGATCTTGACGGGCAGCTCCGCGAAGCGCTCGCCCTCGAGGGGCCTGACGCCGGAGCGCCCCGCGAGAAGACCTTCCCAGGTCGACGCGGAGTCGCCACCCAGCGGTGTGGTTGCGCCGATACCGGTGACGACCACGGTGCGATTGGTCGAGCTCACAGGAATTCGTTCTCCATGTGTGTGATGGTCGGAATACGGCGCCACCGCCGGGTGGCGGACCGAGTCAGCAGGGGCCGAATCAGGCCTGGTGCTTCAGGATGTAGTCGGCAGCGTCGCCGACCGTCTTGAGGTTCTTGACGTCCTCGTCCGGGATCTTGACCTCGAAGCGCTCCTCGGCGGCGACGACGACCTCGACCATGGACAGGGAGTCGACGTCCAGGTCGTCGGTGAAGGACTTGTCCAGCTGGACGTCCTCGACCGGGATGCCGGCGATCTCGTTGACGATCTCGGCGAGGCCCTTGAGGATCTCTTCCTGGGTGGCGGCCATAGTGGTGCTCCTTCTTGCTGTTACTTCGGTAAAGGGGCTTCCGGAGGATCCGGTGTGCCTAGGGGAGGGTAACGACCGTCGCGGCGTAGACGAGACCCGCCCCGAAGCCGATGACGAGCGCGGTGTCGCCGCTCTTCGCCTTCCCGGTCGCCAGGAGCCGCTCCATCGCGAGCGGGATCGAGGCGGCCGAGGTGTTGCCGGTGGTCTCCACGTCACGGGCGACCGTCACGTGCTCCGGCAGCTTCAGAGTCTTCACCATCGAGTCGATGATCCGCATGTTCGCCTGGTGCGGGATGAAGACGTCCAGGTCGTCCGCCGTGATGCCGGCGGCGTCCAGGGCCTGCTGGGCGACCTTCGCCATCTCGAAGACGGCCCAGCGGAAGACCGCCTGACCCTCCTGCGTGATGGCGGGGAACTTGATCTCGCCGGCCTCGTTGAGGGGCAGCTTCGACGTGTCACCGGCGTGGAACTCGTTCCACGGCACGGTCTGCTTGATCGTCTCGGACTTGTCGCCCTCGGAGCCCCAGACGGTCGGGCCGATGTGCGGCTCGTCCGAGGGGCCCACGATCACGGCACCGGCGCCGTCGCCGAACAGGAAGGCCGTCGCGCGGTCCTCCAGATCCGTCAGGTCGCTGAGCCGCTCGACACCGATGACCAGGACGTACTCCGCCGAACCCTCGACGATCATGCCCTTGGCGAGCGTCAGGCCGTAGCCGAAGCCCGCGCAGCCGGCGGAGATGTCGAACGCGGCGGGGTTCCCGGCGCCGACCTTGTCGGCGATCTCGGTGGCCACGGCCGGGGTCTGCTTGAAGTGCGACACCGTGGAGACGATGACGGCACCGATCTGCTCCGGGGTGATCCCGGCGTCGGCGATGGCCTTGCCGGAGGCCTCCACCGACATGGCGGTGACGGTCTCCTCGGGGGACGCCCAGTGGCGGGTGGAGATGCCGGAGCGCGAGCGGATCCACTCGTCGGACGAGTCGATCGTCTCGAGGATCACCTCGTTCGGCACGACCCGGGTCGGGCGGTAGCCACCGACACCCAGGATCCGCGCGTACGGGGCGCCCTTGCTGGGCTTGATCTTCGACATGCTTCTCGACACTCCTTCTCAGACGGCCGCGTGCTCGGCGATGAGCGTACGGGCCGCGTCGAGGTCGTCGGGGGTCTTGAGGGCGACGGTGGCCACGCCCGGCAGCGCGCGCTTGGCGATCCCGGTGAGGGTGCCGCCGGGGCAGACCTCGATCAGGGCGGTCGCGCCGAGGCCCTGGAAGGTCTCCATGCACAGGTCCCAGCGGACCGGGTTGGCGACCTGGCCGACCAGACGCGCGAGGACCTCGGCGCCGGTGCCGACGGTCTGCCCGTCCTTGTTGGAGACATACGTCACGGTCGGGTCGGCCGGGGACAGCTCGGCGGCCGCCTCCTCCAGCTTCGCGACGGCGGGCGCCATGTGGTGCGTGTGGAACGCGCCGGCGACCTTGAGCGCGACGACCCGGCGGACGCCTTCCGGCTTGTCCGCCTCCAGGGCGGCCAGCTGCTCCAGCGTGCCGGCGGCCACGATCTGGCCCGCGCCGTTCACGTTGGCCGCGGTCAGGCCGAGCTTCTCCAGGTGCGGGACGGTCACCTCGGGGTCGCCGCCGAGCAGCGCCGACATACCGGTCGCGGTGATCGCGGCGGCCTCGGCCATCGCGAGACCACGGGTACGGACGAGACGCAGCGCGGCGGTGTCGTCGAGGACACCCGCGAAGGCGGCGGCGGTGAACTCGCCGACGCTGTGACCGGCGACGGCGCCAGGGGCCACCTCGCCGAGGGCGGCGGCCGAGAGCAGGCCGGCGGCGACGAGCAGGGGCTGGGCCACCGCGGTGTCACGGATCTCGTCCGCGTCGGCCTTCGTGCCGTAGTGAGCGAGGTCGAGCCCGATGGCCTCGGACCACGCCGCGATGCGGTCGGCGGCACCGGGGAGTTCGAGCCAGGGAGTCAGGAAGCCGGGCGTCTGGGCGCCTTGGCCGGGAGCGACGAGTACGAGCACCCTCACACTCTCTCTTGGGGACGGCTCCCGGCGCCCGTGAGGACAAGGACGAAGAACCGTCGGGGGAATTGTTGGTCTTCGACAAAAGTCTAGGACTGGGTATCCCCGTCGGCCAAGCGTCCCAGAATGAGCGCGATCCGCAGCGTGAACGCGGAGCGGACATCAGAGGGTGACCAGCCGGTGACGTCGGTCACACGTCGAAGCCGGTAGCGCACGGTGTTGGGGTGCACGAACAGCATCCGTGCCGCGCCTTCGAGACTGCTCGCCTGCTCCAGATAGACGCTCAGCGTCTCCAGGAGCGCCGAGCCGGCCTCCTCCAGCGGTCTGTAGATCTCCTCCACCAGCTGCTCGCGCGCCGAAGGGTCGGAGGCGATGGCGCGCTCCGGGAGGAGATCGTCCGCCAGGACCGGGCGGGGCGCGTCCTGCCAGGCGAGACCCGCCTTGAGGCCGGCCGCGGCGGCCTGCGCGGAGCGGGTCGCCGCCAGCAGGTCGGGTACGACGGGACCGGCCACGACCGGACCCGGCGCGTACGGTCCGATCAGCGACTTCGCCACGGCGAGGGGGTTGTCGTTGCCGCCGGCGATGACGACGAGCCGGTTGCCGAGGACGCCGGTGAGGACCTGGAGCTTGGCGTGCCGGGCGGCCCGCCGGATCGCCTCCACGGTCAGCTCGCTGTCCCCGTCGGGCGCGGTGCCGAGGATCACGCAGACATGGTCGGGGGAGTTCCAGCCGAGGGCGGCGGCCCGGGAGACGGCGCCCTCGTCGGCCTCGCCGGAGAGCACCGCGTTCACCACGAGCGACTCCAGGCGCGCGTCCCACGCGCCCCGGGCCTCGGCGGCCTGCGCGTACACCTGGGCGGTGGCGAAGGCGATCTCCCGGGCGTAGACGAGCAGCGCCTCGCGGAGCACGGACTCGTCGCCGGGGGCGGCGACCTCCTCGATCGCCGACTCCATGACCTCGATCGTGGTGCGGACCATCTCCACGGTCTGGCGCAGGGTGATCGCCCGGGTCAGCTCGCGGGGCGCCGTGCCGAAGACGTCCGTCGAGATCGCCTGCGGCGTCTCGGGGTGCCGGAACCACTCGGTGAACGCGGCGATACCGGCCTGGGCGACCAGACCGATCCACGAACGGTTCTCCGGCGGCATCGCCCGGTACCACGGCAGCGTCTCGTCCATGCGGGCGATGGCGCCGGCGGCGAGCCTCCCGGAGGACTGTTCGAGGCGCTTCAGGGTCGCGGCGTGGGGATGAGCGGCGTTCGTGGGTTCTGGCACGGGGACAAGACTGCCTTATCGGGGCGCCGACATGCGGGGGCGGGGCGGATTCGTCCCCGGGCCCGGTCGTCGGGCCGGGCCGAGGTCCGCACTACCGTACGTACCGTGACACGCATCCAGCGGGCGGAGCAGCGGTATCCCGGGGGCGACCCGGCGGCCGGGATCGAGACCCGGCACGCCCTCTCCTTCGGGCCGTACTACGACCCCGACAACCTCCGCTTCGGCGCGCTCCTTGCCTGCAACGAGGAGCGGCTCGCGCCCGGCGCGGGCTTCGACGAGCACCCGCACAGCCACACCGAGATCGTCACCTGGGTCGTCGAGGGCGAGCTCACCCACCACGACACGGCCGGGCACACCACCGTCGTCCGCCCTGGCGACCTCCAGCGGCTCGGCTCAGCCGGGGGCGTCCGGCACGTCGAGCGCAACGACGCCGGCGTCCCCCTGGTCTTCGTGCAGATGTGGCTCGCACCGCTGACACCGGGCGGGGAGCCCTCGTACGAGGTGGTGCGCGCGCTCGACGGGGCGTACGACCTGCCGGAGGCGGACGCGCGGCTGCACGTCCACCGCCTGGAGCCGGGCACCCGCGCCGCCGTACCGGACGCCGACTTCGCGTACGTCCACGTCGTACGCGGCACGGTCCGTCTCGACGGCGACGGCGACGACGGTGACGGCGGCGGCGAAGGTGACAGCGGCAGCGGCAGCGGCGGCGACAGTGACAGCGCCGCCGACCGCGAGCTCCGCCCCGGCGACGCCGCCCGGATCACCGACGCCGAGGGGCACACGCTCCTCGCGACGACCGGCGCGGAGGTCCTGATCTGGGAGATGAGGGACTGGCGCAAGGGCCTGGCCGCGGGCTGATCCTTCAGGCGAGGGCGCTCTTCGCCTTCCACTGCGCCCAGCTCAGGTTCCACGCCCCGTAGCCGTTGCCCTCCGCGACCGTGCCCTTGGTGTCGCGGCCGGTGATCTCGAAGGGGTCGCCGACGTTGACCTGGGCGTAGAACGACGCGGCGTTCTCGTCGCTCATGCCGATGCAGCCCGAGCTCTTGTTGGCCCTGCCGAAGTACGGCGCGTTCCACGGGGCCGCGTGCGCGTACATGCCCGACCAGGTCAGCCGCATCGAGTAGTCGACCATCTTGTCGTAGGCGTCGCCGAGGCCCACCGTCTCCGAGTTCATGTTGATGGTGCCCTCCTTCGCCATCAGGACCGCCGTGCCCCGCCAGGACCGCTTGTCGCCGCCCGGGGTGCCGCCGGACACGGGGATCGTGCGCACCGCGCGCCCGTCCCGCTCCACGGTCAGCTTCTGCCGGTCCAGGTCGACCTTGACGACCTGCGCGGCGCCGACGGTGAAGCCGGTGCGGTAGTCCCGTACGAACCAGCCGCCGCCCGAGTCGGTGCCGTCGAGGTCCGCTTCGAGGGTGACCTTCGTGCCGGGCTTCCAGTACTCCCGGGGCCGCCAGTCCGCCCTGTCCCGGCCCGAGTAGTCCTTCACCCAGCCCCAGGAGCCCTCGGTGGCGTTCGAGGTGGTGACCTTCAACTGCCGCTCCACGTCCGCCTTCCGCGTCACCGGCAGGTCGAAGACGATCGACAGGGGGTGCCCGACGCCCACCGTCGTGTTCTTGCCGGGCGCCAGCGTCAGCTTGTTGACCTCCTTCGGCTCCGCCGTCTCGAAGGAGGACCGGGTCGTCGCCTCCTTGCCGTCGGCGGTACGGGAGACCACCTCCACCGTGTACGAGGTACCCGGCACCGCCTTGCGGTCCGAGATCCAGCTCGTCCCGCCCGACCCCGTACGGCCGGTGAGGACGCCGCCCTCCGCGTCGGCGACCTTCACCGTCGCGAGCGTGCCGCCCGACGCGGTCACCGAGACCGGGCGGCCGGCCGCCGGATCCACGACGGTCACCTTCGCCGGGGCCGCCGCCGACGCGGGGCCCCGCGTCGTCGACGGGCCGGGGCCGCTCGCCGCCTGGGCGGAGCAGGCGGTGAGCGAGACGCCCAGCGCGACGGCCGCGAGAAGAGAACGGGATGTGCGTATCGGCAGCACGGAAGACCTCCGCGGAGAGGGAAGGAAAGGGGGATGTTCCGGACTGTAAGCCGCCCGGCCGCCCCGCGGGCCGCCGGAAGCCCGTGTGACGAGGGCTGCGGCGCAACCGTCATCGTCCGGTCACAATGACCGCGCGACTCCGTCGAATTCGGCTGTGAGCCTGCTGTGCGCCCCACGACCGAGGGGCGGAACCAGGAGGCTCCCGTTGTGTCAGCGCTGCTCGTGACGGCCGCACCCACCGACCGCCGTGCCCCCGCGGGCCCGGTCAGGCTCGGCCCCGTGACCCCCGAGACGTACCGCGCGTTCCTCGCCTCCCGGGCAACCGGAGCGGACGGACCCAGCTTCCTCCAACTCCCCTCCTGGGCTCAGGTGAAGGACGGCTGGGGGCACCAACTCCTCGGCTGGGGCCCGGAGTCCGGCGACCTCACGGGCGTCGCCCTCGTCCTGCTCCGCCAGTTCCCCGGCACCCGCAAGTACTTCGCCTACCTCCCCGAGGGACCCGTCGCCGACTGGTCCGACCCCGACATGGACGGCTGGCTCACCCCGCTCCTCACGCACCTCCGCGCCTCCGGCGTCTTCGCTGTACGCATGGGCCCCGGCCCCGCGTACCGCCGCTGGAGCGCCGCCACCGCCAAGGCCGCCACCGGCCCCGGCCGCCGCCTCGCCGACGTCCTCGCCGACGAGGTCGACCCGCTCGGCACCGTCGTCGCCGAACGCCTCCGCGCCCGCGGCTGGCGCAAGTGCGGCGGCGACTCCGAGAACGGCGCCGACGCCCAGCCCCGGCACGTCTTCCAGGTCCCGCTCGCCGGCCGCTCCACCGACGACCTCTGGTCGGGCCTCAACCAGGAGTGGCGGCGCAACGTCCGCAAGGCCGGCAAGTCCGGCGTGGAGATCACCATCGGCTCCGCCGCCGACCTGCCCGAGTTCTACCGGCTGCTCCGCATCACCGAGGAGCGCGACGGCTTCCGTCTCGGCCGCTCCCTCGCCTACTACGAGCGCCAGTACGCCGTCCTCAACGCCGAACAGCCCGGCCGCATGCGGCTCTACCTCGCCCGCCACGAGGGCGAGATACTCGCGGCCCACACCATGGTCACCGTCGGCGCCCGCGTCTGGTACCAGACCGGCGCCTCCGCCGACCACCGCCGCGAGGTCCGCCCCTCCAACGCCCTCCAGTGGCGCATGATGCTCGACGCCCACGCCCTCGGCGCCGCCGTCTACGACCTCCGCGGGGTACCCTCCACCCTCGATCCGGGCGACCGCGCCCACGGGCTCCTGCGCTGGAAGCTCGGCACGGGCGGACAGGTCGTCGAGACGCTGGGGGAGTGGGAGATTCCGATGCAGGGCACGACCAACCAGGCGCTGTTCCGCGCCTTCCAGGCGTATCTGGCCCGCCGGTGACGAGCCCGGCCGCCACGCTCACCGCCGAGCGCCCGAAGACGAAGGCCCCCTCCGCGCTCCGCAGCGGCGCGCTCATGGCGGCGGGCTCGCTCGTCTCCCGCGCCACCGGCTTCGTCCGGGCCTCCGTCGTCGCCGCCGCGCTCGGCGCGGCCGCCGTCGCCGACGGCTACGCGGTGGGCAACTCCGTCCCCACCATCATCTACATGCTGCTCCTCGGCGGCGCCCTCAACGCCGTCTTCGTCCCCGAACTGGTCAGGGCCGCCAAAGAACACGAGGACGGCGGAGTCGCCTACACCGACCGGCTCCTCACCCTCTGCGCGCTCGCCCTCACCGTCCTCACGGCGGCCGCCGTGTTCGCCGCGCCGCTGATCGTCGACACGTACACCGACTACACCGGCGCGCAGCGCGGGATGACGGTCGCCTTCGCGCGGGCCTGCCTGCCGCAGATCCTCTTCCTCGGGCTCTTCACCCTCCTCGGGCAGGTCCTCAACGCCCGTGGCCGGTTCGGCGCCATGATGTGGACCCCCGTCCTCAACAACGTGGTCGTCGTCGCCGTCTTCGGCCTCTTCCTCGTCGTCGGCGACGGCGGCGAGCTCACCTCCGGCGAGACCGCGCTCCTCGGCTGGGGCACCACCGCCGGCATCGCCCTCCAGGCCCTCGCCCTCGTGCCCTCGCTCCGCGCCGCCGGCTTCCGCTGGCGCCCCCGCCTCGACTTCCGCGGCAGCGGCCTCGCCGCGCCGCTGCGCGCCGCCGGCTGGCTGGTGCTGCTCGTCCTCACGAACCAGGGCGCGTACTGGGTGACCACCTGGCTCGCCACCTCCGCGGGTACCGGCACGTCCGGCGGCGGCGGCCTCGCCGCGTACAACAACGCCTACCTCCTGTGGAGCGTCCCGCACGGCATCATCACCGTCTCCCTCGTCACCGCGCTGCTGCCCCGGATGAGCGGCGCCGCCGCCGACGGCGACCTCGCGGGCGTCCGCCGGGACGTCGCGTACGCGCAGCGGACCAGCGCGGCGGCGGTCGTCCCGGCGGCCTGCGCGCTCCTCGCGCTCGCCGTCCCGCTGATGACGGTGGTCTTCCGGTACGGGGCGACCGACGGCGACGACATCCGGGCGATGTCCTGGATCCTGATGGCCTTCGCGCCCGGCCTCGTCGCCCTCTCCGGCCAGTACGTGTGCACCCGCGCCTTCTACGCCCTGCGCGACACCCGTACGCCGTTCCTCCTCAACCTGGTGATCGCGGGCCTCAACGCCGGACTCTCCCTGGCCGCGTACCACTACCTCCCGACGCACTGGGCCGTCGCGGGCATGGCCGCCGGCTACTCGCTCGCCCTGTGGGCCGGCTGGGGCCTCACGGCGTACGTCCTCGGGCGACGGCTGCGGGGCGGCACCGACGCGGCAGGAGCCGGGGCCACGTCCGGGGAGGCCGCCCCCGGCGCGGCGGGAGCCGGGGAGAGCGGCGGCGCGGGCTCCGCGCTCGCCCGGCTCCTCGTCGCCGCCGTCCCCGCCGCCGGGTACGGCCTGTTCGTCGCCGACCTGACGGGCGCGGCCGGGGCCGTCGCCGCCGGGCTCGCCGGCGGCCTCACCGTCCTCACCGTCTTCGCCCTCCTCGCCCGCCCCCTCCACCTCGTCGAGGTACGGTCCCTCCTCACCACCGCCACCACCCGCCTCCGCGCTCTCGCGCACCGGGGCTGACCTCCCGCCCCCACCTCGGGGGCCCCGAACGATCCTGGGATACTCCACAGATGCCCCGCGTGCTCCTCATAGAAGACGACCCCTCCGTCCGCGAGGGCGTCGAGCTCGGGCTGCGCCGCCGCGGGCACGAGGTGCGGACCGCGGCCACCGGGGAGGCCGGCCTGGAGGCCCTCGCGGAGTTCCGGCCGGACCTGCTCCTCCTCGACCTGATGCTCCCCGGCATGAACGGCGTCCAGGTCTGCCACCGGGTCCGGGAGAGCAGCCAGCTGCCGATCATCATGCTCACCGCCCGCGGCGACGACTTCGACGTCGTCATCGGCCTGGAGGCCGGCGCCGACGACTACATCGTCAAGCCAGCCCGTACCGAGGTCATCGAGGCGCGGATACGGGCCGTGCTGCGGCGCATCGAGGAGCCAGGCACGGGCCGCCCGGCCGTCGAGTTCCACGGACAGCTCGCCGTCGACCGGGCCGGACTCACCGTCGCCAAGGCGGGGGAGCGGCTCGCCCTCGCCCCCTCCGAGCTGAAGCTGCTGCTCCACCTCACGGCCGCCCCCGAGCAGGTCTTCAGCAGACAGCAGCTCCTCGAACACGTCTGGGAGCACAGCTACCACGGCGACGCCCGGCTGGTCGACGCCTGCGTCCGCAGACTGCGCAACAAGATCGAGGACACCCCCGGCGAACCCCGCTACATCCAGACGCTGCGCGGCTTCGGCTACCGCTTCGGACCCCTGTGAAGACCTGTGTGGCCGCCGGGGCGGACCCGGAGACGGGCCTGGGAACGGGGGCGGAGACGCGGGCCGGGCACGAGCGGGCCGGGCACGGGCGTACCGACGGCTCCGCCGCCGCACCGGAGTCCTGGCGCGGGAGGAGAGCCCGCCGCTCCCGCCCGCGTCCCTTCGGCCTGCGCACCCGGCTCGTCCTGTCGTTCCTGCTGGTCGCGGCCGTCGGCTGCGGCACCACCGCCGCCCTCACCTACCGGGCCGCCCGCAACGCCGTCCTGGAGCAGACCCAGGACACCGCCGTCTCCGCCTTCCGCGAGCAGGTCGAGGCCCTCAGCGTCACCCTGCCGCCCGAGGCGGACACCCTGCGGAGCCACGTCCTCCTGATCGCCCGGCAGGGGAAGCCCCGCCCCTGGCGCGTCTACGCCGAGTACGGCAGCACGCTCCGGGTCTCCTCCACCGACCGTCCCACCTCCTCCGTCATCACCCCCGAACTGCGGGCCCGGGCCAACGAGGCCGGCGCAGCCCCGCACGCCGGCTTCCAGCGCGTCGTCAAGAACGGCGTCCCGTACCTGACGATGGCCGTCCCCGCCCTCTTCCACGTCTTCTCGGCGCAGGACGCGGCCCGGCCCACCGGCCTCGTCTACTACGCGGTCATGGAACTCGACGAGGAGGAGGCCAACATCGAGGCGATGGTCACGGCCGCCCGCGACGGAGCCCTCCCCGCCCTCGCCGTCGCCCTGATCCCCGCCCTCCTCGCCGCACGGGGCGTCCTCCGCCCCGTACGCGAACTGCGGCTCGCCGCCCACAACATGGGCCGCGGCCGGCTCGACACCCGGATCCACGCCAAGGGCAGCGACGAACTCTCCGACCTCGCCCGGACGTTCAACGAGTCCGCCGCCGAGCTCGAACGGTCCGTCGCCGAACTCCGCCGCGCCGAGGCCCGTGCCCGCCGCTTCGCCTCCGACGTCTCGCACGAACTGCGCACCCCGCTCGCCGGCATGCTCGCCGTCACCGAGGTCCTCGACGAGGACGCCGACGCCGGGACCCTCGACAGCGACACCGCCCGCGCCGTCCGTCTGATCAGCGCCGAGACCGGCCGGCTCGCCGTCCTCGTGGAGGACCTGATGGAGATCTCCCGCTTCGACGCGCGCGCCGCCGAGCTCCACACGGACGAGGTCGACGCCGCCGACTGCGTCCGCAAGACGCTCCAGAACCGGCACTGGACCGACCCCGCGTCCGTCGTCCCGCACCTCGTCCCCGGCATCAGGGCCCGACTCGACCCGCGCCGCTTCGACGTCGTCGTCGCCAACCTCGTCGGCAACGCGCTGCGGCACGGCGGCGCGCCGGTGACCGTCCGGGTGTACGAGGAGGGGGACCGGTTCGTGACGGAGGTCGCCGACCGGGGGCCGGGCATCCACCCCGACGTCCTGCCGCACGTCTTCGACCGCTTCTACAAGGCGGACCCGGCCCGGACGCGCTCGGCGGGCAGCGGACTCGGCCTCGCGATCACCCTGGAGAACGTCCACCTCCACGGCGGCACCGTGGAGGCCGCCAACCATCCCGATGGTGGTGCCGTCTTCACCGTGAGGATGCCGCTGTGACCCGCCGCCGGGTGGCCGCCGCGGCCGTCGCGGCCCTGGCCGGGCTCCTGCCACTGGCCGCCTGCGGCATCCAGGGGACCGATGTCGTCGAGGCGGGCGGCGCCGCGACCGTCCTCGTCGCGCCGAACCCCGAGGCCCGGATGGTGCTGTACTTCGTCGGACCGGACGGCCGCTCCATGCCGGTGGTCCGTGACGTCGGGTTCGGCGACCCGGAGGCCCCCTTCCCGACCGGCGAGCCGGAAGGCGACCACGAGGACGGCGACAGAGCCATGAGCCGCCTGCGCGACGCCGACGACAAGGTGCTCGCCGCGCTCCTCGCCGGACCGAACAGCACCGAGGCCGCCGCGGGCCTCACGACCGCCCTGCCGCTCGGCGCCGGTATTCCGCGCATCAAGCAGGAGAAGGCCGGCGGCGCGCAGAGCCGCCTGCAGCTGCGGCTGCAGGTCCCTTTCGACGTCACGGGCCTGTCGGCGGAGGCCGTCCGCCAGCTGGTGTGCACGGTCGCCTACGCGAGGGACCGGGTCGGCCTCGTGGAGGTGGCCGTCACCGGCCCGGACGGCACCCTGCCCGCCGCCACCTGCGCCGACACGCCCTAGCCCTCCCCGTCAGGAAGCGCGCAGCTCCGCGAGGACCGCGTCCGTGAACGGCGGCCAGGCCTCGACCGCCCACGGCCCGAAGGGCCGGTCGGTGAGGGCCACGCACGCGGCCCGCGCGTCCGGGTCGATCCACAGGAAGGTCCCCGACTGCCCGAAGTGCCCGAAGGTGCGCGGCGAGGACGTGGCGCCCGTCCAGTGCGGGTCCTTGCCGTCGCGGATCTCGAAGCCGAGTCCCCAGTCGTTCGGCCGCTGGTGCCCGTAACCGGGCAGGATCCCGGTCAGACCGGGGTAGGTGACGGTCATCGCGTCGAGGACGGTCCGGGCGTCGAGCAGCCGCGGCGCCTGCACCTCGGCGGCGAACCGCACCAGGTCGTCGACGGTCGACACGCCGTCCTTGGCGGGCGAGCCCTCAAGGCTCGTCGACACCATGCCGAGCGGCTCCAGGACCGCCTGGTGGAGGTACTCGGCGAAGGGGATGCCGGTGGCCTTGGCGACGTGGTCGCCGAGCGCCTCGAAGCCGGTGTTGGAGTAGATCCGGCGGGCGCCGGGCGCCGCCATGACCCGGTTCTCGTCGAAGGCGAGCCCCGAGGTGTGGGCGAGCAGATGGCGGACGGTCGAGCCCTCGGGCCCGGCCGGCTCGTCGAGGTCGATCGCCCCCTCCTCGTACGCGACGAGGACGGCGTACGCCGCGAGCGGCTTCGTGACCGAGGCGAGCGGGAAACGCCGCCCGGTGGGGCCGTGGGACCCGGCCAGGGTGCCGTCCGCCCGGACGACGGCGGCTGCCGCGGTGGGGACGGGCCAGTTCTCGATCGACGCCAGGCTCGGCACGCTGCTGCTCTGCATGAGGCCGAGCCTACTTGCTTGGAGTGCACTCCAACGTTTTAGCGTGGGGTCATGAGCGTGATCGCGAGCACGGCCGCCGGCACGGCCACCAGCTACACCATCAGCGAGGTCGCGGCCCTGACCGGCCTCTCGGCGCACACCCTGCGCTGGTACGAGCGGATCGGTCTGATGCCGCACGTCGACCGCTCGCACACCGGCCAGCGCCGCTTCAGCGAGCGCGACCTCGGCTGGCTGGGCTTCGTCGGCAAGCTGCGGCTGACCGGGATGCCGGTCGCCGACATGGTCCGGTACGCCGAACTCGTCCGCGAGGGCGATCACACCCGGGAGGAACGCCGGGAACTCCTGGAGACCACCCGCCGGGACGTCCTCGCCCGGATCACCGAACTCCAGGACACGCTCGCCGTGCTCGACATCAAGATCAGCCATTACGGGACCGTCTGCGGAGGTACACCCACATGACCAGGATCGACACCGTACGGCTCGGCGGCTCGGCCGTCGACGGCCGAGGGCCGGAGATCGGCGTCCAGGGCTTCGGCGCCATGGGCATCAGCGAGTTCTACGGCGACACCGACGAGGCCGCCGCCCGCGACACCCTCGACGCGGCCCTGGAGGCCGGCGTCACCCTCGTCGACACCGCCGACATCTACGGGAGCGGCGCCAACGAGGAGTTCCTCGCGCCCTTCGTCGCCGCCCACCGCGACGAGATCACCCTCGCCACCAAGTTCGCCATCGAACGGCGCGCCGACGACCCGGCGTACCGCGCCGTCCGCAACGACCCCGCCTACGTCAAGCGGGCCGCGGAGGACAGCCTGCGCCGGCTCGGCGTCGAGACGATCGACCTCTACTACATGCACCGCCGCGACCCCGGGGTCCCGTTCGCCGAGTCCGTCGGCGCCATGGCCGAGCTCGTCCAGGAGGGCAAGGTCCGCTTCCTGGGCCTCAGCGAGGTCACCGGGCCCGAGCTGCGCGAGGCGCACGCCGTCCACCCGATCGCCGCCCTCCAGTCGGAGTGGTCGCTCTTCTCCCGGGACGTGGAGCGCAGCGCCGTCGGCGCCGCCGCCGAGCTCGGCGTGACCCTTGTGCCGTACTCGCCGCTCGGCCGGGGCTTCCTGACGGGGGCGTTCGCGGACGCCGGCACGGACCTGTCGGGCGGCGACTTCCGCCGGCACCAGCCGCGGTTCACCGGCGAGAACGCGCAGCGGAACGCCGCCCTGCTCGACCCGGTCCGGAAGATCGCCGCCGCGCACGGCGCCACCCCGGCGCAGATCGCCCTCGCCTGGGTCCAGCAGCGCTCCGCCGTGCACGGCCTGACGGTCGTCCCGATCCCCGGCACCCGCAAGCGCTCCCGCCTGGAGGAGAACGCGGCCGCCACCCGGATCACCCTCACCGCGGCGGAGCTGTCCGAACTGGAACCGATCGCGGGCCTGGTGGCGGGCGACCGCTACCCCGACATGAGCTCCACCTCCCTGTCCCGAGAGGTCTGACACCGCGTTCACGCGAGCCCCAGGGCGAAGACCCCGAAGCCGGCCGCGAGCAGCCCCGCGAGGACGCGGCGCGCCGGCCCGGTCTTCGCCCACGGGGACTCGAAGCCCCGGGCGAACCGCCCGATGGCGACGAGCATTCCGGCGAAGACGGGCATCCAGGCCAGCCGGGCCAGGATCCAGCCGACCGAGTCCGGCGCGCCGACCAGGCCGGGGATCTCCCCGAGGTACGAGCCGGGGATCGCCGCCGCGAGCATCGCCGTCTGGTGCCAGCACAGGATCGTCATCGCGGACAGGTTGACCACCACGACCGGTGCCCACAGCGCGGGCCGCTTCAGAAGCCTGCCGAGCCGGTCGCGGAGCAGGATCGCCAGGCCGCTCTGCGCGGCGGCGAGGGCGAGGACGAGCAGCGACGGCGGGTGCGAGTTGGTGCGGGCCTCGCCGGGGACGCCGACCATGGACGCCGGGTAGCCGAACCAGACGAGCAGCGCGGCGAAGAGCGCGGCCCCGCCGAGCAGCAGTCCCCAGGCGTGCCGCCGGGTGACCCGGCCCTCGCCCCACGAGACGCCGAGCTGATAGGCGAAGAGCCAGCCGGGCAGGATGTTCAGAAGGCTCAGCCAGGACGGCACGGCGTCGGCGTACGGCCCGTACCGGAGGAAGTCGACGACGGCGACCGAGGCGAACAGCGGAGCCGCCGCCCACACCCCGAGGCGGCGGGCGACCCGGACGCAGTACGGGGTGAGCGCGGTGACCACCGTGTAGACCCCGACGAACCAGAGCGGCTGGACGACCAGGGTGGACGCCGTCCGCAGGCTGTCGACGGGCACTCGGAGCCCGAAGTGGAGCAGCGGGAGCAGCGCCGCCCACACGGCGGTGACGCCGAGCACCGGGCGGCCGAGGCGGGCCAGCCGGCCCTTGAGCCATTCACCGGTCGAGCCCTTGTGGCGCCGGTAGGAGAGGACGGAGGCGTAGCCGCCGACGAGGAAGAAGATGCCCAGCATCTGGAGGACCCAGCTGACCGGGGCGAGACCGGCGAAGGTGCCCAGCGGGCTCGCGTTGTGGATCGCGCCGTCGGAGGAGAGGGTGAAGCCGCCGAGGAGCCAGTGCCCGGTCGGCACGGCGAGCAGGGCGAGGGCGCGGAGGCCGTCGATGGCCCGGTCGCGGTGGGCGGGAGTCCCCGATTCGATCGTCGAGGCCGTCTTCCGGGCCATCGTGGCGAGGGAGCTCATCGGACGTCCCCCTCGGCGATCGCGGCGAACGCGCGCAGGGAGCTGGTCCCGGGCGCGAAGTAGCCGCCGTGGCCGTCGGCGTCCCCGGCCGGGATCCGGCGGGCCCCGAAGTCCGGGTCGGTGGGGTCGGTGCCGTGGCCGAGGCCCGCGAGCTCGACGTTCGGGATCCGGTCGATCCAGTCGGTGGGGTCCTTCGCCGCCCAGACGCGGGCGGAGGTGCCGAGCTCGGCGACGTTCGCGGCGCGCATCCCGGGGGAGCCGAAGACCACGAGGTCCTTCGCCTTGAGGTCGTGGGCGGCGAGACCGCAGACGACGGAGCCGTAGCTGTGGCAGAACACGGACGGCTCGGCCGCGCCGGCGGGCCTGACGGCCGCGAGGCCGTCCACGAACCGGGCGAGCCGGTCCGCCCCGGCCTCGGCGAGCCGGCCGGTGGCCGCGTCGAGGCCGACGCCGACGGGGGTGGTGTACCCGGCCCAGGCGACGGCGGCCGTCCGGCCGCCGGTCGCCCGGTGCAGGGCCCGTGCCATGTCCGCGAGCGGTGTGACGTGGTCGAGGTCGGTGTCGGAGCCGGGCACGATCACGGCGACGTGCTCGGCCCGCGCCAGGTCCCCGTACACGAGGGCGACCTGCCCCCGGCCGCGCGGATCGTGGGCCAGGACCCGCGCTCCGGCGAACCGGCCGTGCGCGGCACGGTCGTTGGCCGCGTACCGCAGGGCCGGGGGAGCGCCGTCGAGGTTCCCGACGACCGTCGGGTGCGTGCGGGCCAGCTCCCTCTGTCGTACGGGAGCGAGTCCCGCGAAGAACCGCGCGGTCCCGGCCGGGCTCATCCGCTCGGGGTCCGGCAGCCCGGCATCCCGCCACGCCCCCGTCCCCGCCGGGGCGCCGGTGACGGCCTCCTGGGCGTCACCGGACGCCCAGCCGGCCGTCCCGGCGATCACGGTCGCCACCACGGCCACGGTGGTCAGGGTCCTCGCGAAGCGGCGCATGACGTCGCCCTCCCTCTCCGGTTCTCGCTCTTTCGTCGGCGAGAGGAAGGTAGGAAGACGACGGGTGACGGCACGTCACACCGGAGGGCCAACCTCGGCTTGATACCGGGGTAGGGGGTGGAGGAGCAGGCAACCCCCTGGCGGGGGTGGGGTTTTCCCCCGGTCCGGGATGCGGACTCAGGTCGGCCTCAGGTCGTGCCGAACCGCGTGGGGCCTCAGGTCGTGCCGGGGGTCACCAGGCCCGACTCGTACGCGAAGACCACGGCCTGCGCGCGGTCGCGCAGGTCCAGCTTGGCGAGCACCCGCCCGATGTGGGTCTTCACCGTCTGCTCCGCGAGGACCAGGTGGTCCGCGATCTCCTGGTTCGACAGGCCCCGGGCGATCAGCTCCAGGACCTCCGTCTCGCGCGGGGTGAGGCCGTTCAGGCGCAGCGCCGTGGTGTCGCGGCGCGGGGCGGGCCGGGAGGCGGCGAAGTCGGCGATGAGACGGCGGGTCACGGACGGGGCGAGCAGCGCCTCGCCCGCCGCCACGATCCGTACCGCCGCGATGAGGTCGGCGGGCGGCGCGTCCTTCAGGAGGAAGCCGGACGCGCCGGCGCGCAGCGCCTCGTACACGTAGTCGTCCACGTCGAAGGTGGTCAGCATCAGCACCTTCGGCCGGTGCGTGACACCGGTCGGCGGGTGGAGGATCTCCCGGGCCGCCGCGAGCCCGTCGAGCTCCGGCATCCGCACGTCCATCAGCACGACGTCCGGATGCGTCGAACGGGTCACGTCCACGCCCTGCCGCCCGTCGGGCGCCTCGCCCACCACGTCGATGTCGGGCTGGGAGGCGAGCAGCGCGGCGAAACCGGCCCGCACCATGGCCTGGTCGTCGACGATGATCACGCGGATGGTCACTCGGGATCCTTGGGGTCGGGGCCGTCGGTCGAAGCGGGTCAGGGCGCCGGATCCGCCGTCAGCGGGAGCCGTGCGGCCACCCGGAAGCCGCCGTCCGGCAGCGGCCCGGTGTCCAGCGAGCCGCCCGTCAACCGTACGCGCTCCCGCATGCCGACCAGGCCGTGCCCGGTGCCGGCCGCACCGCGCTCCACCCCGGAACCCGCCTCCGCGCCGGGCGCGTTGACGACCAGGACCGTCAGCCACCCGTCGTCCGACGCCCGTACCGACACGCGGGTCGCGGCGCCCGGCGCGTGCCGGACGACGTTGGCGAGGGCCTCCTGCACGATCCGGTACGCGGACAGGTCCACCGCCTGCGGTACGTCCCCGAGGTCGGCGGCGAGCGACAGCACGGCCGGAACCCCGGCCCGCACGGTCGCCTCGACCAGCTGCTGGACCCGGTCCAGACCCGGCTGTGGGGCCCGCTCGCCCTCGCTGCCGTCGCTGCGCAGCACCGAGAGCAGCCGCCGCATCTCGGCCAGCGACTCGCGCGCGCTCGCCGCGATGGAGGTGAACTCCTCCCGGGCCGCGTCCGGGAGGTCGGGGATGCGGTACGGGGCCGAGTCCGCCTGGACGGTGATCACGGACATGTGGTGGGCGACGACGTCGTGCAGCTCGCGCGCGATCCTCGCCCGCTCCTCCAGGAGCGTGCGGCGGGAACGTTCGGCCTCGTTGATGATCTCCTGCTCGACGAGCCGCCGCTGCGCGTCGCCCCGGGCGCGTACGGCCGAGGTGAGCAGCAGCAGGACACCGCTCAGCACGAGCAGCAGCGTGTGGACGCTGGTGTCGCCGTCGGGACGGAAGACCTCCAGGACGAACCCGGCCGTGCCCGTCGCCAGCCAGACGCCGAAGAGCGCCCGGCGGGACTCGCGCAGCCCGAGCGCGACCATGAGCGCGCAGTAGCCGACGACGACCGGCGGGGTCCAGGGCCACAGGTCCGCGTGGACGCCGTCCGAGTGGACGAGGGGGAGCGCGCCGAGCACGTCCGCGGTGAAGATCACCCACCAGGCCTGGAGGGGGCGGGAGACGGCGAGCAGCAGCGGCGCGGTCTGGGCGGTGGCGAGGGCCCCGGCGAGGACGCCGTTGATGCCGTAGTCGTTGGCGAGGACGTTGATGGTGCTGGGCAGGAGCGCGGAGACGAAGGCGACGGCGACGACGTACGGCAGCAGCCGCACCCACCGCGAGGAGGCCTCGGAGAGCAGGGGCGCGCCCGGGGTGGTCGGGGTGGTGAGCGCGGCCCCGAGGCCCTGGAACAGCGCGCGGGATCGCGCGCCGGACCGGCTGAGGCGGCGGAGGGGCGGCTCGCGCCGCTGTTCGGTAGCCATGACCCGCCCAGGGTAGGCAGCGGGCACGGCGGCGGGCGTCATACCGGGGAGGGGCCGCGACCCCGTACCGGGGTATGACATCGGGCCTGGTGAGGGGCGGCTCTCCGGGCTCCGGGGCCGGAGCTCCGGGCCAGAGCTCCGGGGCCAGAGCTTCGGGGGCAGAGCTTCGGGTTCAGAGCTCCGGGTTCAGAGCTCCGCGAGGAGTTCCGCCTTCTTCGCCGAGAACTCCTCGTCCGTCACGAGCCCCGCCTGGTGCAGGTCGCCCAGGTGCCGGATCCTCTCCGCGACCGCCGCGGGGTCGCGGTGCGCGGCGTCCGGGGCGCCGGCCGGGACGGCGACGGGCACGCGGGCCCTGCCCCGGATCGCGGCGAGGACCGCCGCGGCGAAGGGGAGGGACTCGTGCACCGGCCCGAGGCCGAGACCGAAGACGACCGAGGCCGGGTCCCGGTCGGGCTGGGCGTCCCGGGGGCCGCCGTCCCGGGGCACCAGACGCAGGTACCCGTCGAGGATCTCCGGCGAGCGCCACTCGACGTCGCTGAGATCCCGTACGGAGAAGGTCTGGTCGCCCGCCTTCCACTTCTCCGAGGACGCGCCCGTCCAGGACCAGCGGAAAGCGACCTCCGACGTCCCGTCGAAACTCGCCCTCCCGTCGTACGTCTTGAAGGACTGCGGCCCCGTGGGAGCGGCCACCAGGAAGCCGTCGGCGGGCGGCACCGCCGCACCGTCCTCGCCCCCGGCCGGATCCGCCGCGTCCCACGGCAGCAGCGCCCGCAGCTCGTCCCGGTAGTACTCGGCGAGCGTCTCCCGATCCGCCGGCAGCACCAGGCGGTACGGGTCGCAGGCCTCCTTGAGCTGCCCCGCGGCCGCTTCCATCAGGGGATCGGCGCCGGGCCTCGGCACGGCGTGCAGCACGACGGTGCCCCGCTTCCCGGGCGTGAGCGTCACGGACGCCAACGCCTCGTGCGGGACTCGTCGTTCTCGTAGCGCGCTGAAAAGCTTCGGCGTGTTGCGGTTCCCCCGGTCGAAGCGGATGACGAGAGCATCGCTCTCGAACTCCCAGGTGGCATGAATTCCGGCCAGCACATCACCCATACGCCTCATCGTAAGCGGCGCGTGGCCATGCGTCGCCCCCGTGAATGGTGGGGAAAATCCGTGATCTACGCGCGTCAGGCCCCTTCTGCGCCGGATATTCCATGGTGGCAAGCGCTGTCGGCACGTGCGCAGACGAGGTCCCGGTACGAACCGACCCCTATCGCGGCGAAGTTGCCGAGGCTCTCCGTCCCCGGCTCGAAATAGCCGCTGTGGCCGAGCGCTCCGCGCGCCGAGAGCAGACGGGCGCCGAATTCCGGTTCCACCGGGTCCGCGCCGTGCCCGACCCCGCCCACCTCCAGGTGCGGCACGTCCGCGATCCAGTCGTCGGCGTCCCGCATGGCCCACACCCGCGCCGGGGTGGCGAGGTCCGCCGCGCGATCCACCCGCATGCCGGGGCTGCCGGCGACGGCCAGGTCCGTCACCCGTGCGGGCAGCCGGGGCGCGGCGAGCCCGCAGAGGACGGAGCCGTAGCTGTGGCAGAAGAGCGCCACCCGGGCGTCACCGGGCAGCGCGGAGGCCATCTCCACGAGGCGTACGGCTCCGTTGGCGGCGAGCCGGCCGGTCATCGCGTCGACGCCGACCCCGGCGGGCGCGGTGTAGTCGGCCCAGGCGATGACGGCGACCCTGGCGCCGGGGGAGGCCCGCCGCTCGGCGGCGAACAGCGACTGGGCCATGCCGGCGGGAGCCGCGTACCGGCCGTGGGTCTTCTGGAAGGTGAGCAGGGTCGTGTCGACGCCGGGCACGATCACCGAGACCCGCCGGGCCCGCTCCAGGTCGCCGAGGACCTCGGCCGCGCGCCCCTTGCCCGTCGGGTCGAAGGCGAGGACCTGGCGGCCGGGCCGCATCAGGGAGGCGAAGCGGTCGGCCCGGCGCCGCGCCTCGTGCCGGCCGTCGGCGGAGAGCCGGGAGTCGTCGACCCTGCCCCGCTCGGCGGCGAGCGCCTGGCCGAGCGTGAGCCGGTTGGCGCGGTAGCGGAGGGCGACGGGGGCGCCGTTGAGGTTGCCGACGACGAGGGGGTGCCGCTCGGCGAGCCGGAGACCGCCGGCCGGTCCCAGCCGGGCGAAGAACGCGGCGACCGCGCCGGCCGGTGTGGCGTCCGGGTCGGGCAGCGGGCGGTGGCCGACACGGTCGCGCGCCCACGCGGCGAACGCGGCCTCGCGGGACGGGCCGGGCTCGGGCCGGTGCCGGACCGTGGTCCACCCGGTCGTCGCGAGCAGCACGAACACGACGGCGAGCGCGAGGAGCGCGCGGGTCACGGCGAGGGCGGGCGAGGCATCGGCGGAGGTCACGGGCCGCCACCCTACGGGGGCCGACGCGGCTGACCCAAAGGGTGTCCCCCCGCACTTCGGAGCGGTACGGAACGCCTACGCGGCGTCGCCGGCCGGGCCCTTCCGCCAGTGGGAGGCGAGCGCCGGGCCGAGGTGGTCGAGGTACCGCTCGGTGAGGGCGCGGATGGCCTCCAGGCTCTGGTCCGTGCCCCGGACCCACATCTGGCCGGTCACCCGCATGACCCCGCTGAACGCCGCCACCGCGATCCGGGGGCGCGGGTCCTCGTCCACGTCGAGGCCCTCCCGCGCGGCGATGATCCGGCCGATCGTCTCCTCCGTCTCGGCCGAGCGGCGCAGGTGGACGGCGAGGAGCGCGGGCGTCGACTCGATCATCTGGAAGGTCAGCAGGTACAGCTCGATCGGGACGACCTCGGCGATCGCCTCGCCCGCGTGGTCCCAGGCGCTCAGGACGGCGTGCCGCAGCGCGTCGAAGGGGCCCTCGGCGGGCGGCCGCTGTTCGAGGGCGGTCACGAACAGCGTCTCCACCATGTCCTGGACGGCGAAGGCGACCTCCTCCTTGGAGGCGAAGTACCGGAAGAAGGTCCGCTGGGAGACCTCGACGGCGTCGACGATCTCGTCGACGGTCGTCCGCTCGTACCCCTGGGCGGTGAAGAGCTCCAGGGCCACCCGGATCAGCGCGTCGCGCGTGCGCTGCTTCTTCCGCTCGCGGAGCCCGGGGGCGGGGACGGCCAATTCGAATCCTCTTTTCGGGCGTTTCGTCCGACTCAGGGTACCTGTGAGCTACGTGACAGTTACCGGCGTGTGAATCGCTTTGTCAATTGTCAGTCGCTGACATTAGCTTGGTGCGCATGACTAGTCAGACCACCGTGGAAAAGGCCCCGCAGGGTCAGGGGGGCGTCCGGGAACCCGTTCCGGGCCCGGCGAAGGGACTGCGCGGCCACCCCTGGCTGACCCTGTTCGGCGTCGCCGTGGGCGTGATGATGGTCGCGCTCGACGGCACGATCGTCGCCATCGCCAACCCCGCCATCAAGACCGACCTCGGCGCCTCGCTCGCCCAGGTCCAGTGGATCACCAACGGCTACCTGCTCGCGCTCGCCGTCGCCCTGATCACCGCAGGCAAGCTCGGTGACCGCTTCGGTCACCGCCAGACCTTCCTCATCGGCATCGCCGGCTTCGCCGCCGCCTCCGGGGCGATCGGCCTGTCCGACTCGATCGGCGCCGTGATCGCCTTCCGCGTCCTCCAGGGCCTCTTCGGCGCCCTGCTGATGCCGGCCGCGCTCGGCCTGCTGCGCGCCACCTTCCCCGCCGAGAAGCTGAACATGGCCATCGGCATCTGGGGCATGGTCATCGGCGCGTCCACGGCGGGCGGCCCGATCGTCGGCGGCCTGCTCGTCGAGCACGTCAGCTGGCAGTCCGTCTTCTTCATCAACGTGCCGGTCGGCGTCGTCGCGCTCGCCCTCGGCCTGGTCATCCTCAAGGACCACCGCGCCGAGAACGCGCCGCGCTCCTTCGACATCCTCGGCATCCTGCTGCTCTCCGGCGCCATGGCCTCCCTCGTCTGGGGGCTCATCAAGGCCGGCGAGTCCTGGGGCTGGACCGGCGGCAAGACCTGGGGCTGTCTGATCGGCGCGGTGCTGCTCTTCGGGCTCTTCGCCTTCTGGGAGACCAAGGTCAAGGAGCCGCTGATCCCGCTGGGCATGTTCCGCTCCGTGCCGCTCTCGGCCGGTGTCGTCCTGATGGTCCTGATGGCCTTCGCCTTCATGGGCGGCCTGTTCTTCGTGACCTTCTACCTCCAGGGCGTGAAGGGGCTCAGCCCGGTCGACAGCGGTCTGCGCCTGCTCCCGCTGACGGCCATGATGATCGTCTCCTCGCCGCTGGCGGGCGTCCTGATCACCAAGTTCGGCCCGCGCGTGCCGCTCGTCGGCGGCATGGTCTGCACCGCCGTCTCCATGTTCGGCATGATCACGCTCTCGGCCGGCACGAGCACGCTCGTGATGTCCCTCTGGTTCGCCCTGCTCGGCCTGGGCCTCGCCCCGGTCATGGTCGGCGCCACCGAGGTCATCGTCGGCAACGCGCCGCTGGAGCTCTCCGGCGTGGCCGGTGGTCTGCAGCAGGCCGCCATGCAGGTCGGCGGCGCGCTCGGTACGGCGGTGCTCGGCGCCGTCATGTCGTCCAAGGTGGCCACGGCCTTCGAGGACAACTGGAAGGAGGCCGGCATCCCGGCCCCGGTCAACCCGCAGCTGGAGCAGGCCGCCGAGTTCGGCATGGCCCCGCCGGAGCTGGCCCAGGCACCGGGGATGACCCCCGACCTCTTCGGCAAGATCTCCGGGGTCATCCACGACACCTTCCTGGACGGCATGGGCCTGGCCTTCACCGTCGCCGGCGTCGTCGCGGTCGTCGCGGCCCTCGTCGCCACGCTCACCAAGCGCGGCGAGAACGCGGAGGCGGGCGGCATGGGCGGTCACATCTGACGCCCTTCGGGCTCGCGTAGTCGGGGTTCCCGTAGGGGGCCGTCACCCGTTCGCGTGAACGGGGGCGGCCCCTCTTCCGTTCCTCCGGTGACCTCCGGCATGCTCGTGATTACGGAGAGTGACGAAGCGGGGGTTCATCGGCATGTACACGTATACGAAGACGGTGCCGGTCACGGCGGCCACGAAGACGGTGCCGGCCACGGCGGCCACGAAGACGGTGCCGGTCGCGGCGGCCACGAAGACTGTGCGCGCCACGGCGGCCGCGACCATCCTGACCGCCCTGCTGACCGGGCTCCTGGTGGCCCCGGCTCCCGCGGCGGCCGCTCCGCCCGGGACGGCACTAGGGGCCTGCGGTCCCGGCCGGCTCTGCCTCTGGCCGAAGCCCGACTTCAAGGGCCGGACCCAGAGCCACGAGCTGGCCACCACCGACATCGAGAGCTGTGTCGCCCTGCCGCCCGGCACCTCGGCCCAGTCTCTGGCCAACCGCACGGGGCGGCCGGTCACCACGTACCAGTCCGCCGAGTGCGAGGAGACGGGGGAGTTCGAGACCTACCCGGGGCGCGGGACCTGGGTGCCGCAGACGCCCTACGAGGTCAGAGCGTTCAAGCTCTGGGAGCGGTAGGCGTGGGGACGTCCGGCGTGGAGGCGCCCGGCGTGGGGACGTCCGGCGGCCCGGCGGGGGCGGCCGCCGTCACCGGTACCGCGAGCCGTGCGACCTCCGCGCGCAGCTCGCGGACCTCCCGGGTCAGTGCCTCCAGGAGCTCGGTCTGCCTGCGCTCCACCGCGTCGTCCCGGTCGAAGCGGGAGATGAACCAGGCCGCGATGTTGGCGGTCACGACACCCAGCAGGGCGATGCCCGACAGCATCAGACCGACCGCGAGGACCCGGCCGAGGCCCGTGGTCGGGGCGTGGTCTCCGTAGCCGACCGTCGTCATCGTGGTGAAGGACCACCAGACCGCGTCCCCGAGCGTCTTGATGTTGCCGTCCGGGGCGTCCCGCTCGACATGCAGTACGGCCAGCGAGCCGAACATCATCAGCCCGACCACCGCGCCCGCCACATAGGTGGTGAGCGTTATCTGCGGGGCCATCCGGGCCCGCCGGCCCACGAGGAGGAGCGTGGAGACGAGCCGCAGCAGCCGCAGGGGCTGCACCATCGGCAGCAGGACCGCGAGCAGATCCAGGGGGTGGGAGCGGACGAAGGCCCAGCGGGCCGGGGCGAGGGCGAGCCGCACCAGATAGTCCAGGGCGAAGGCGCCCCACACCACCCACTCGACATGGGTGCACAGCCGGTGCACCCACGGGTCGGCGTCGGGAGCCACGATCGGCACGGCGTAGGCGATGCCGAAGGCCGCGGCGAGCGCCAGCAGCGGCGTCTGCGTGCGCTTTTCCCAGCTCTTCCAGCGAACCTTCATGCCGGGCATCGTAGAGAACGCCGAAGGGCGGCGAGACCACCGGTCCCACCGCCCCTCACCACCCCGTTCGTGCTACGAGACCCGCCCGATCAGGCGTCGCCGCCCGCGGCGCCCGGGTCGGCGGCGGCCACGTCGAGCAACTGGTAGCGGTCCACGGCCTGCTTCAGGGCCGACCGGTCGACCTTGCCCGCGCGGGCGAGCTCGGTCAGCACCGAGAGCACGACCGACTGGGCGTCGATGTGGAAGTAGCGGCGGGCCGCACCCCGCGTGTCCGCGAAGCCGAAGCCGTCCGCGCCCAGTGAGGTGTACGCGCCCGGCACCCAGCGGGAGATCTGGTCCGGGACCGCACGCATCCAGTCCGAGACCGCCACGAACGGGCCCTCGGCACCCTGGAGCTTGCGCGTCACGTACGGGACACGCTGCTCCTCGTCGGGGTGGAGCAGATTGTGCTCCTCGACGGCCACGGCCTCGCGCCGCAGCTCGGTCCACGAGGTCGCGGACCAGACGTCGGCCCGGACGTTCCACTCCTCGGCGAGGATCCGCTGCGCCTCGACCGCCCACGGCACGGCGACACCGGAGGCCATGATCTGCGCCGGGATCGCACCGGCTTCGGCCGGCTTGAAGCGGTGGATACCGGCGAGGATGCCCTCGACGTCCACGTCCGCCGGCTCGGCCGGGTGCTGGATCGGCTCGTTGTAGACGGTCAGGTAGTAGAAGACGTCCTCGGCGGCCGGGCCGTACATCCGGCGCAGTCCGTCCTTGACGATGTGCGCGATCTCGAAACCGAAGGCCGGGTCGTAGGCGATGCAGGCCGGGTTCGTCGAGGCGAGCAGGTGCGAGTGGCCGTCCGCGTGCTGGAGGCCCTCGCCGGTCAGCGTCGTACGGCCGGCGGTGGCGCCGAGCACGAAGCCGCGCGCCAGCTGGTCGGCCATCTGCCAGAACTGGTCGCCGGTCCGCTGGAAACCGAACATCGAGTAGAAGACGTACACCGGGATCAGCGGCTCGCCGTGCGTGGCGTACGCCGAGCCCGCGGCGATCAGCGAGGCCGTGCAGCCGGCCTCGGAGATGCCGTCGTGCAGCATCTGGCCCGTCGGCGACTCCTTGTAGGCGAGGAGGAGTTCACGGTCGACCGCCTCGTACTGCTGGCCCAGCGGGTTGTAGATCTTGGCGCTCGGGAAGAAGGCGTCCATGCCGAAGGTGCGGTACTCGTCGGGGGCGATCAGCACGAAGCGCTTGCCGATCTCCTTGTCCCGCATGAGGTCCTTCAGGATGCGGACGAAGGCCATCGTGGTGGCGATCGACTGCTGCCCGGAGCCCTTCTTGGCGGCCGCGTAGGTCTTGTCGTCGGGGAGGGCCAGCGGCTTCGCCCGCACGACACGGGTCGGTACGTACCCGCCGAGACCGTTGCGCCGGTCGTGCATGTACTGGATCTCCTCGGAGTTCCGGCCCGGGTGGTAGTACGGCGGCAGGCCGTCCTCCAACTGCCGGTCCGTCACCGGGATGTGCAGCCGGTCGCGGAAGCGCTTGAGGTCGTCGACCGTCAGCTTCTTCATCTGGTGGGTCGCGTTGCGGCCCTCGAAGTTCGGGCCCAGCGTCCAGCCCTTGACGGTCTGGGCGAGGATCACCGTCGGCTGGCCCGCGTGCGCCTTCGCCGCCGCGTAGGCCGCGTAGATCTTCTTGTGGTCGTGGCCACCGCGCCCCAGGTGCAGGATCTGCTGGTCCGACATGCCCTCGACCATCGCCCGCAGCCGGTGGTCGTCGCCGAAGAAGTGGTCGCGGATGTAGCCGCCGGTCTCCGTGGCGTACGTCTGGAACTGGCCGTCCGGCGTGGTGTTGAACTTGTTGACCAGGATGCCGTCACGGTCCTGCGCGAGCAGCGGGTCCCAGGAACGGTCCCAGATCAGCTTGACGACGTTCCAGCCGTTGCCCCGGAAGATCGACTCCAGCTCCTGGATGATCTTGCCGTTGCCGCGCACCGGACCGTCGAGCCGCTGCAGGTTGCAGTTGACGACGAACGTGAGGTTGTCCAGGCCCTCGCGCGCGGCGATGGAGAGCTGGCCGACCGACTCGACCTCGTCCATCTCGCCGTCGCCGAGGAACGCCCAGACGTGCGACTTGGAGGTGTCGGCGATGCCGCGCGCCTCCATGTACCGGTTCATCCGGGCCTGGTAGATCGCGCCGAGCGGGCCGAGGCCCATCGACACGGTCGGGAACTCCCAGAAGTCCGGCATCAGCCGGGGGTGCGGATAGGACGAAAGGCCGTTGGGGTACTTCGACTTCTCCTGGCGGAAGCCGTCGAGCTGGGTGTCGTTCAGCCGGTCCAGGAGGTAGGCGCGGGCGTAGATGCCGGGGGAGGCGTGCCCCTGGAAGAAGATCTGGTCGCCGCCGTCGCCCTCGTCCTTGCCGCGGAAGAAGTGGTTGAAGCCGACGTCGTAGAGGGAGGCCGAGGAGGCGAACGTGGCGATGTGGCCGCCGACACCGATACCGGGCCGCTGCGCGCGCGAGACCATCACGGCCGCGTTCCACCGCGTGGCGTTGAGGACCTTGCGCTCGATCTCCTCGTTGCCGGGGAAGAAGGGCTCGTCCTTGGTGGCGATGGTGTTGACGTAGTCCGTGCTGCGCATCTCGGGCACGGCCACGCGCTTCTCGCGCGCCCGCTCGATCAGGCGGAGCATGAGGTAGCGGGCCCGTTCCCGGCCACGCTCGTCGACGGCCGCGTCGAGGGAGTCGAGCCATTCCTGGGTCTCTTCCGGGTCGAAATCCGGGACCTGGCTGGGAAGGCCGCCAATGATGATCGGGTTGCGATCGGATCCGGGAGCCACGCTCTTCCTTCGCTGTTCGGGGGTGCCCACGGGCCACGAAGTGGTCGGGATGTCCATCGTGTACCCCGTCGACGCCAGACGTCACATTTACCGACGGGTAACCCCTACGAGGCCCCAGCGGTGTCCGCGCTGCCCTCCATGTGTTCGGATGTGTTCAAATCGCAACCTTACGCCCAACTCGCGCATGCGTTTCGGTCGGACGTTCGGCAGACTGAAGCTGCGGAAGTCCGTAAACCGGGATGAATCATGTGTGACTGATCACGAAGGGTGGTCAGAGCGTGCCGGAAGTTGGGGCGAGACGGCCCCAAACGTCACCGTTTCGGCGGTCTCCGAGGCCCAGTACTTGCGCGATGAGCCCCGGCACGTGTGGACTACGGCCAGCGCCGCGCGCATACGCGTGGCCCACAGCATTTACCGAATGAGCAGGAGGCAAGCCGTGAGCGCGACCGCGGACCACGCGGAGGAGCGGACCAACCCGGCAGCGAGGCTGGGGTTCGAGCCTGGCCAGGTGGTCCAGGAGATCGGCTACGACGACGACGTCGACCAGGATCTCCGTGAAGGCATCGAGTCCATCATCGGCGCCGAGCTCGTGGACGAGGAGTACGACGACGTCGCCGACGCCGTGGTCCTCTGGTTCCGCGACGAGGACGGCGATCTCACCGACGCACTGGTGGACGCCATCGGTCTTCTGGAGGACGGCGGCGTGATCTGGCTGCTGACGCCGAAGACCGGCCGTGACGGCTACATCGAGCCGAGCGATATCAACGATGCCGCGCAGACTGCTGGTCTCTCCCAGACCAAGAGCATCAGCGTCGCCAAGGACTGGGCGGGCGCCCGTCTGGTGGCCCCCAAGCGCTGATCACCATGTTGCGAGAAGCCCCCGCCGGTACGCCGGCGGGGGCTTTCGCGCACAGGCCGTAGGCTGGGCCTCACCGATTCGGCCCAGTGATCCGGGCCGGGCTCCGACGAAGGAAGCGTGGGCGATGGCGATCGAGGCCGGCACCGAGGCCCCGGAATTCGAGCTGAAGGACAACCACGGACGCACCGTGAGGCTCTCGGAGTTCCGCGGCGAGAAGAACGTGGTGCTGCTCTTCTACCCCTTCGCCTTCACCGGCGTCTGCACCGGCGAGCTGCGCGAGCTCCGGGACCACCTCCCGAAGTTCGTCAACGACGACACCCAGCTCCTCGCCGTCTCGAACGACTCGATCCACACCCTGCGCGTCTTCGCCGACCAGGAGGACCTGGACTTCCCGCTGCTCTCCGACTTCTGGAAGCACGGCGAGGCCTCCCGGGCCTACGGCGTCTTCGACGAGGAGAAGGGCTGCGCGGTGCGCGGCACCTTCATCATCGACAAGGAGGGCGTGGTCCGCTGGACCGTCGTGAACGCCCTGCCGGACGCCCGCGACCTCGGCGACTACGTCAAGGCGCTCGACGCCATCTGAGCCGGCCCGCGGCCGACACCGTCGATTCGCCGGGCGAATCGACTGTTTCGACCGGGAACCCGTCACTAGGATCCACTCGTTGATCCGATGCCAACGCACGACTGGGGCGCTGCCCCTGAAAACGTATGGAGGGACTCGTGGGAGTCAGCCTCAGCAAGGGCGGCAACGTCTCGCTGACCAAGGAGGCCCCTGGCCTCACCGCCGTGACCGTCGGTCTGGGCTGGGACGTCCGTACCACCACCGGTACGGACTTCGACCTCGACGCCAGCGCCATCCTGGTGAGCGAAGAGGGCAAGGTCCGCAACGACCAGGACTTCGTCTTCTTCAACAACCTGAAGAGCGCCGACGGCTCGGTCGAGCACACCGGTGACAACCTCACCGGCGAGGGCGAGGGCGACGACGAGCAGGTCAAGGTCAGCCTGGCGACCGTGCCGGCCGACGTGTCCAAGATCGTCTTCCCGGTCTCGATCTACGACGCCGAGAACCGCCAGCAGTCCTTCGGCCAGGTGCGCAACGCGTTCATCCGCGTCGTGAACCAGGCCGGCGGCGCCGAGATCGCCCGGTACGACCTCTCGGAGGACGCCTCCACCGAGACCGCCATGGTCTTCGGCGAGCTGTACCGCCACGGCGCGGAGTGGAAGTTCCGTGCCGTCGGTCAGGGGTATGCCTCGGGTCTCCGCGGTATCGCCGCGGACTTCGGCGTCAACGTCTGAGCCGAACCGTTCCAACCGTCCGGCGCCGGCCCTTGCCTGCGGGGGCCGGCGGTGCGGATAACCCCCGGGGTGGTCTAGGCAGGATGGGGGGAAAGGTAGCCAA